>CALMZY010000219.1 GCA_937870865.1 uncultured Lentisphaerota bacterium
CTAGGAGGGGTTCATGGTTTTGATGAACGCGTCGGCCTCGTTGATGGCTTCCTCCATCTCCTTCAGCAGGTCGCCGACCTTCACCTCGACCGAAGCCAGTTCGTCCTTGAGCGATGCGATCGCGCGGGCGTTGAGGTTGTGTTTCAGGAACAGCACCTGGTCGTGCATCGCGGTGAGGACGGGCTGGATCTTGCTTTCCGCCTTCTTCATCGCGGCGATGAGTTCCTTGTACTGGGACTGCGCCTCCCTCAACTGCTGTTCGCTCGTCCGGCGGAATTCGGCGTTCGAGTACTGGCCGATCTCCGTCTTCCACTCCTTGAAGAGCGCGCCGGAAACGTCCTCCACCGCGGCGATCCGGTCGTGGACCTCCTTCGCCTGCGCGCTGCAATCCTCGTAGCGGGCGTTCAGCTTGTCGAAGGCTTTCTGCAGGTCGCCGCCCTTGATGTTGACGAGGGCGCTGAACTGCTCGAGGGCCGACTTGAATTCTTTCTTGGTTTCCTGCTGGGATTTTTGAGCGTCCTTCACGCGGTCCACCATGATGTCCCGCTTGTGCACGCCGAATTTCTCCATCGTGTTGTAATACACCGTGGAACAGCCGGCGCAGATCGCGGCGAAGGTCAGAATGCTCAAAAGTTTGCGCTTCATCTTGGTGTCCTCCGTTGCCCTGAAGATAGTCCGGGCATGCGGCATGTCAAGCGCCGTGGGGTAGCAGACGTGGTAGGGCGAGGCGTCCCGCCGAGCCGTGAGGAGCGCGGCGGCTCAGCCGGAGGCTTCGCCCCACCTGCAATGCAGCCGGCGCAGCCTCACTCCCCGCGGAACACGTAGGTGCCCTTGAGCCGGATGTCACGCGACGAACTGCCGACCAGGAATTCAAATTCGCCCGGTTCGGCGACCCAGCGTTTACGCTCCGGATGGTAGAACGCCAGGTCGCGCTCGGTCAGCGCGAGGGTGATCTCCTTCTTCTCGCCCGGCTTCAGGTTGACCTTCCTGAACGCCTTCAGTTCCTTGGCCGGCCTTTCGAGGCTCGACTCGACATCGCGGACGTAGAGCTGCACGACCTCGGCGCCCTCGCGCGAACCGGTGTTCTTGATCGTCAGCGAGACGTTGATCTTGAGCCCGTTCTCGATCCTGCCGTCGATCTTCAGGTTGCCGCACTCGAAGGTGGTGTAGGACAGCCCGTGTCCGAACGGGAAAAGCGGCTCCACGTTCTTTGAATCGTAATAGCGGTAGCCGACAAAGATCCCCTCCTTGTAGTGGACCACGCCCTCCGCGCCGGGATAGTTCCCGAAGGACGGGTTGTCCTCCAGTTTCTTCGGGAACGTGAACGCGAGCTTGCCGGAAGGGTTCACCTTTCCGAACAGCACATTTGCCACGGCGTTGCCGCCTTCCTGCCCGGCATACCACGTCTCGACGACGGCGGCGGCGTTGTCCAGCCAGGGATCCATTTCGAGCGGCGTGCCGCCGTTCAACACCACGACGGCGTTGGGCACGGCCCTGGTGACCACCTCGACCAGCTCCTGATGATCCGCGGGCAGCTTCAGATTCTGGCGGTCGAACCCTTCGCCCTCGAAGAGAGGCGAAAGCCCCGCGAAGATCACGGTCGCGTCGGCGCTTTTGGCCGCGGCCACCGCCTCATCAAGCACGTTGGTCTTCAAGCGGGTCCAGCCGAACTGCGCCAGCGCCCCGCCCAGATGCTCGTAATACTCGATGCGAATGTCGTACCAACGCCCGCTCTCGAGCGTGATCTCCCGGGTGATCGCCTGGCCCCAGTAATCCTGCCAGTGATCGATGAAAAGCTCGCCGTCGACATACAGCCGGAACCCGTCGTCCGCGCACAGGCCGAGGTTGTACGCCGCGGTCTCCGGAACCGTCATGCGCCCGGTCCAGCGCGCGGAGAAGTCGTCGCCGGGGATGGCGGGATCCGGCGAGCCGCCGCCCCAGTTGAAATCGATGTTCGGGTCGATGCGCGTGACCGCCGGCTCGCCCTCGAGATTCCGGTTCGCGAAATACTCGGCCTTCAGGCCGTGCTCGCCCTCCTTCGCGCCCGGCGGGACCAGGAACTTCGAGTCCACCGCCTGCACATTCACCGAAACACAGCCTTGCGCGAAGATCACTTCCACGTTCGTTCCGCACAACCGGCGGATTCCTT
The DNA here is from genome assembly GCA_937870865.1 of uncultured Lentisphaerota bacterium. Taxonomy (GTDB): domain Bacteria; phylum Verrucomicrobiota; class Kiritimatiellia; order CAIQIC01; family JAGNIJ01; genus CALMZY01. The sequence continues at coordinate 2,150 of CALMZY010000219.1, forward strand.
CCAGCGGACTGATGATGTTGGACGCGGGAGGCTGGACGGTTGAGCTGCCGCCGCCGCCGAGCGACGCGGACGTCGCGCCGGGCCCGATCACGGCGATCTTCCTGACCCGGTTCATGTCGAACGGGAGGACGTTGCCCTCGTTTTTCATCAGCGTGATGGCCTCTTCCGCCACGCGCCGCGCGAGCGTCCGATGCTCCGGCGCGTCCATGACGCCCTTCGGCAGGGCGCCCGGGTCGTCGACAAGGCCCGCGAGAAAGATCACGCGCAGGATGCGCCGGACCTTGTCGTCGATCACGGCCTCGCTCACTTCGCCCGCCTTGACGGCGGCGCCGAGTTTCTCCTGGTTGAAGAACTGGCCGCGGCCCGGCATTTCCAGGTCCAGGCCCGCGTTCGCCGAATCCGCGACGGAATGGGTCGCGCTCCAATCCGATACGACAAGCCCCTTGAACCCGCATTCGCCCTTCAGGAAATCGGAAAGCAGCCAGGGGTTCTCGCAGCACCACTTGCCCCGGACCTTGTTGTACGCCCCCATGACGGTCCACGGATCAGCCTCCGTTACCGCCGCCTTGAACGCCGGGAGATAAATCTCGCGCAGGGCGCGCTCGTCGATGTCCACGTTGATCGTGCCGCGATCCCATTCCTGGTTGTTGCAGGCGTAATGCTTGACCGAGGTGCCGACTCGCCGGCTCTGGACTCCCTTCACGTACGCGACGGCCATGCGGCCGGAGAGATGAGGATCCTCGCCGAAGCTTTCAAAATTGCGGCCGCCGAGCGGCGTGCGGTGAATGTTGATGCAGGGACCGAGAAGAATGTGCCGGCCCGCCGCGCGCGTCTCGTCGCCCAGCGCCTCGCCGACCTGGTACACGAGTTCCGGATTCCAGGTCGAGGCCATCGAGATATCCGTGGGGAAGCACGTCGACTTCACGCCCCAGCCGACCCCGTGCGGGCCATCGGTGACCCTCAGCGACGGAATGCCGAGCCGCGGAAAATCCATCGTCTCCCCGCTGTCCTTCCCGGAAAGCAAATCGATCTTTTCATCCAGCGTCATGCGCGAGAGCAGATCGTCAACGCGCTGTTCGACGGGGAGTTTCGAGTTCCTGTACGGATCGGTTTCCTGCGAGGTGGATGTGTTTGTCATGATCGTCATTGTCAGAATCGCAATCGGGTAGATTGCAGCCCGCTTGGCTCTCTTGAAAGTCGGCATGAAAGTACGCCTCCGTGTTGGAAAAGTATACCCCGGCCAGTCCTTGTTGTAACCGATTTCATAAAGTGCCAGATGTACTCGGGAGAAGCAAGCCTTGATCCGGAATTCCGGCCGTCTCATTTTTCCAACCCTTGGAAGAATCGGCCGGAGATTTTCCAAGGATTGGAAAAAAGTTCCGGAACACCGTCCCGCTCACGCGGAAATCGCGTCCGCTGGAGCAAACGGGAACTTGCGCAGGCACGGGTGACTCACTATAAGGGTACGTCACTTGTTGCCAAGGAGGGGGCGCTTGAAAATCGTTTGCACTCACTGTGGGGGTCCGATCACGGTCGGCGTGGAACAAGCGGGCAGGATGATCCCGTGTCCATTCTGTTCCGCGTCGGTGCTCGTTCCCATCGATCATCTGAAGGATGTGGTTGCCGGGGTCAAGCCGGCCTCGCCCTCTGAAACGGCATCGCGCCAACCCCTCTCGCTCCGCAAGAATGTCTCCGTATCCGGCTTGCCCCACTGTCCCGCGTGCAACAGCGTGATGGACGAAGGGGTGGTGGTGTGCGTCAAGTGCGGCTTCGATTTCCGGACGGGCAGGCGCTACGACACGAAGTTCCGGCGGCGGATGCAATGGGGCGTGCCCGTGTTTGCCGTCCTGGCCCTGTTGGGCGCCGCGGCGGCGGTGTGGTGGTACTGGCCGCGCGGGGTTGTCCCGCAGAAGATTGTCGAGACGGTGACGAAGACGGTGACCCTGGAGAAGCCGGTGGTGGAACGGGTGACCGTGATCGAACTCGCGGACCGGCTGAACAACGTGGTGTCGAGCAACCTGAGCCTCACCGCGCCGTCCGCCCAGGAGGGGCACGACGCCGAACTGCGGTTGACGAACGGGGTCATCGTGCGCGGGACGTTCTGCTCCGTTCGGGGCCAGTCCGTGTTGATCGAGAGCGGAGGCGTGACCAACAAGTACCGTCTGCGCGCGCTGGACGCGTACACGCGGCTGGCCTTCGATGAGAAGTTCCGCTGGACGTGGCTGACCGGCGAGGCGCTCGTGATGGCGCGCGACGATCTGGTCCGGCAGGGCAAAGCGCTGCCGAAGCCGGCGATCGATTCGATGGATTCTCTGACGAACGCCCTGGCCCTTGCGGATCCCGTGGCGTGCAAGATGTGCGGCGGGATGTACCTGCGGGGCATCGAGTATCCGAAGGACGTGGGATACGCGTTCCTGTTCACGCGCCTGGCGGCCATGCAGGGGCTGCCGGAGGCGCAGTACGATCTTGGACTGTTCCACCTGGCGGGAATTGCCGTGGCGCAGAATCTGAACGAGGGGATCCACTGGATCAGCCAGGCGGCGGATCAGCAGTTCCGTCCGGCGCAAGACTACCTGCTGGCCCGGAAGCAGAACGAGGAATCCGCGTCGCGCGTCTGCCGGCAATGCATGGGCGTCGGGAGGATCGCCTGCACGAAATGCAAGGGGTTCGGATACTGCGAATCGGGCAGCACGGAGGTCACCTGCGAGCATTGCGGCGGAACGGGGAAGTTCAAGAAGCGTCTCGCGAGCTATAAAAGCACGACCGTTCCGTGCGCGTTCTGCAAGGGCACGGGGAAGGCGCCGGCAACGAGCCGGGTGCCGTGCGATCTGTGCGGGCAGACCGGGCTGATTGATTGTCCCCGCTGCCGTGCCGCTGGCGGCGGTCCTTCCGCGAAGGGGACAAACTGGATGGAGTCCGTGTCGGATTGGTTCATTGATTTGATCCAGCGTTGAGATATGAGCGGGCGGAAACAGAGAACAGGGGCTGTGCTCTTGTTGTTCGTGGCGATGGCCGTCATGGCTGCCGTTCCGTTTGTGAACGTGCCGTGCAAGGTCTGCGGCGGGCAGGGGAAGATCGACGAACGGCGCGAGGGGGTGTCCTGCGCCCACTGCCATGGGACGGGGCACGTGTCGCTCAATTTCAAAACGGCCGTTTGCGAAAACAACACCCGCGTCTGTCCCCGGTGCAACGGGACGGGGCATGTGGTCGTCGGCACGACGCGCCTGTGTTCCGCCTGCGGCGGTGCGGGCGAGACGACGTTGTGGAAGAAGATCGTCCCGTCTTTCTCGCCGCTTCCGACGCCCGTATCCGCGGAATGAACTCCGGAGATTGCGGTTGGCGGGGCCGGGGATTCCTATTACCATGCGGCTCAACGGAGACATCTATGACGAATTCGCACGAAAAAATCGCTTTTCCGAATCTGGCCCGGAACTACCACAAGTTGGGCACGGTGGAGGCCATCAAGCTCAGCTTTCAGAACCATTTGAAGTACACGCTGGCGAAGGACCAGTATTCTGCCACCGACCATGACCGCTACTGGGCGCTCGCGATGACGGTCCGCGACCGGCTCATCGAGAAGTGGATCCAGACCAGCCAGGCCTATTACCAGAACAACGTGAAGCGCGTGTACTACTTGTCCATGGAGTACCTCATCGGCCGCGCCATGGGGAACAACACGATCAACATGCGCCTCGACCAGAACGTCGAGCGCGCGATGGCCGATCTCAACCTGGATTGGGATCTCCTGCGCGACGTCGAGCGGGACGCGGGTCTCGGCAACGGCGGCCTCGGTCGGCTGGCCGCATGTTATCTCGACTCGATGGCCACGATGGAACTGCCGGGCTACGGCTATGGAGTCCGCTACGACTACGGGATCTTCCGTCAGAGCATCCGGAACGGCTACCAGGTCGAGGAGCCGGATAACTGGCTCCGGAATGGCACCCCCTGGGAAATCGAGCGTCCCGAGTACATGTTCCAGGTGATGCTCGGCGGCCACGTCGAGGAATCGATGCAGGGAGGGCGGTTGGTATCGCGCTGGGTCGGCGGCGAGACCGTTGTGGGTGTCCCGTACGATTTCCCGATCGCCGGCTACGGCAACAACACGGTGAACAACCTGCGCCTGTGGACCTCGAAGGCGACGGAAGAATTCGACATGGAATTCTTCAACAACGGCGACTACATCAAGGCCTACGAGCGCAAGACGCTGACCGAGAACATCACGAAGATCCTGTATCCGAACGACCGCATCGAGCAGGGGCGCAGCCTTCGCTTCAAACAGCAGTACTTCTTCGTCTCGTGCTCGATCCAGGACATCATGCGGCGGTTCAAGGTCAACAACACCGACATCCGCGTCTTCCCGGACAAGGTGGCCATCCAGCTCAACGACACCCACCCGGCGCTGGCCGTGGCGGAGCTCATGCGGCTCCTGCTCGACGGCGAGAAGCTGGAATGGGACGAGGCGTGGGACATCACGTCGCGGACGTTCGGCTACACGAACCACACCCTGATGCCCGAGGCCCTGGAGAAGTGGCCGGTCCGGTTCTTCCAGGAATTCCTGCCGCGGCATCTCTCGATCATCTACGAAATCAACCGCCGGTTCCTGCGCCAGGTGATGAACAAGTTTCCGGACGACGGCGGGCGCGTGGCGCGCATGTCGCTGATCGAGGAGGGGCCCGACAAGCAGGTCCGGTGCGCCTCGCTCAGCGTCGTGGCCAGCCACAAGGTCAACGGCGTGGCCCAGCTGCACTCGGAGCTGCTGAAGAAGCATCTCTTCAAGGATTTCCACGACATGTGGCCGAACAAGTTCATCTCGATCACGAACGGCATCACCCAGCGCCGCTGGCTTCTCAAGGCGAATCCCGAGATGGCGGCGTTGATCACGGAGAAAATCGGCGACCAGTGGATCACGGACCTGGAGCGCCTCAAGGAGCTCGAGAATTTCGTGGACGACGGCGGCTTCAAGGAGCGCCTGCGCTCCATCAAGCGCGAGAACAAGCTGCGCCTCGTCGAACTGATCAAGCGCGAGAACCACGTGGACGTGGACCCGGACACGCTGTTCGACGTGCAGGTGAAGCGGCTTCATGAGTACAAGCGGCAGGTCCTGAACGTCCTGCACATCATCCACCGCTACGCCCAGCTCAAGGACAACCCCGGCATGCACGTCGTGCCGCGCACCTGGATCTTCGCCGCGAAGGCGGCGCCCGGCTACGCGATGGCCAAGCTCATCATCAAGCTGATCAACGACGTGGGCGGCATCATCAACAACGATCCCGAGATCAACGGCAAGATGCGGATGGTGTTCCTGGCCGACTACCGCGTCTCGCTGGCCGAGCGCATCATTCCGGCGAGCGATCTCAGCGAGCAGATCAGCACGGCCGGGACGGAGGCCAGCGGCACGGGCAATATGAAGTTCGCGCTGAATTTCGCGCTGACGATCGGCACGCTCGACGGGGCGAATGTCGAGATCCGCGAGGCCGTCGGACCGGAGAACTTCTTCCTGTTCGGCAAGACGGTGGAGGAGATCGACGCGATGCGCGGGTCGTACAACCCGTGGGACGTGTACAACCAGAACGCGGACATCAAGCGCGTGCTCGACTACATCAACAGCGGGTTCTTCAACCTCGACGAACCGAACCTCTACAAGCCGATCTGGGACTCCCTGCTGAACTGGGGCGACCGCTACTTCCACCTGGCCGACTTCCACGATTACCTGGACTGCCAGAAGAAGGTGGATCACACGTACCGCGACTTCGACCGGTGGACGCGCATGGGCATCATGAACATCGCGAACATGGGCCGGTTCAGCTCGGACCGCGCGATCCGGGAGTATGCGGACCAGGTCTGGGGCATCAAGCCGTGCCATGTCGATCTCCCCAAGTCCGCCGAAAACGGCTCGGGCTCGATCGGCTGACGGGCGCCATGAAGATCCTGGTGGTCCTTGCGCATCCTGACCCGGGCAGCTTCAATCATGCCATCGCCGCTGCGGCTGCCGGCGCGTTGCGGGAGTGCGGACACGAAGTCGCGGTCCACGATCTCTACCGGGAAGGCTTTGATCCGATCCTTCCGGCGTGAAGACTTTTCATCGGCGCATGTTTGGCGTAATGGTTGCCAGTGCGCCGGAACAACGGGCCGCGTGGCTGGACGAGGTGCGGGAGACGGTGAATCGGTTGTTCCCCGCGTTGTAGCCGCGGCGAGGACCGGATTGGCGAGGTACGCACATGCTTCATATTCACTGCGGCGACACATCGGCAAAACTCCTGAAACAGTCGGGCGTTCCGGGCGAGATCATGGTCTGGGTCGATCCGGTGTGCGAGGGGCCGCTTCCCGGCGCCGTGTCCGACGGCGAGCGTCGCGCGATCCGTGCAAAATACATCTCGGATTCCACCCGCGGCGCGCTCGCGGCGCAAACGGTCGCCGACCGGTTTCGGAAAGAGGATGAGGCGCTCGAAGCGTTCGCCG
>CALMZY010000220.1 GCA_937870865.1 uncultured Lentisphaerota bacterium
AGCAGATATGAAAAATCGCTTAAACGCTTTTAAACTAAAGGTGGGGATATCTCCAATTTTATTATGAACTCCTATGGGATTATGTTTAATATATAATTGACTTATTTCTTCTGCATCAATATCAGATGTATTTGCAGGATGTTCATCCCGCTTTCTATGAACCGCCTTCTCCTGTGGGCCTTTCCGCATGCTCGTACCTTCATAATCATCATTGCGACGATGGTGACGTTCTTTTTACAGGGAAATTCGATGGCATTCTTAAGCAGTGTCCGCTGTTCACCGCCGATCATTTCGAGGAATTGACCTCTTACCTGCAAAAAGAACTCCATCGAGGGGATGGTCTCGGAATTCTCCGCCGAGTGGAGGAAAACAGATACCGCCCAAGCAAGAAGCTGATGGAGCATGTCGAGGGTGTAATACGGGGCAAATCCGAGTACGTCCTTCTTGATGAGCAACTTGTCGTCTATGACAAGGTGCTGGCTCAGGCGAAGAAGGGATTCCACGATAGACGGACTTCGGCGATCCTTGTTAGGGGCGGTCCGGGAACCGGTAAGTCGATCATCGCACTCAACTTAATGGCAGATCTTCTCCGCGATAGTTACAACGCTCACTATGCGACTGGCTCAAAGGCGTTCACAGAGACTCTGAGGAAAGTGGTGGGCGCGCGAGGCGCAGTGCAGTTCAAATACTTCAATAGCTACACCAACGTCGAGGCCAATACGATTGACGTTCTGATTTGCGATGAATCGCATCGAATCAGAGAAACCAGTAACAACCGTTACACGCCCCGGGAAGAACGAAGCGGGGTTCCACAGGTTGAGGAGTTGCTCAATGCTGGCAAGGTCGTTGTATTCCTGATCGATGAGAAACAGGGCGTTCGTCCAGATGAGATCGGGTCTGTGGAAACGATCAGGACGCATGCAGAACGCTTGGGGTGTGACATCTCAGAATACCAGCTTGAGACTCAGTTCCGGTGCGCGGGCTCCGAAGCGTTTGTCAGCTGGATAAACAACACGCTTGGGATTGAACAGACTCCTAACATTCTGTGGCGTGGCCATGAAGGCTTCGAGTTCCGTATCTTCGATTCGCCGGAAGCACTTGAAGAACAGATTAGGCAGAAAGCGGGAGCAGGGCACTCTGCACGGCTGACTGCGGGTTTTTGCTGGGAGTGGTCAACCGATCTGAATGCTGACGGAACGCTCAAGCTCGATGTTGAAATAGGAGGCTTCAAGCGACCGTGGAATGCCCGACATGATGCCACGCATCTTGCTCGAGGCATACCCAAGGCGCAGTTGTGGGCGTATGAGCCCGGAGGGTTGAATCAAATCGGCTGTGTATACACCGCTCAAGGCTTTGAATTCGACTACGTGGGAGTGATCTTCGGAAAAGACCTGATCTACGACATGGATGGCCAGAAGTGGGTTGGAAACAAAGAGGAATCGGGAGATCCTGTTGTCAGAAGATCCAGAGACCGATTCATGGATCTTATCAAGAACACGTACCGCGTTCTTCTGAGTCGTGGCCTTAAGGGTTGTTATGTTTACTTCATGGACAAGGACACGGAGAGATTTTTCAAGAGTCGGATGGAGGTTGCAGAAGATTCTCCGCGTGGAGAGCTTATCCCGTATAAGAATGCTTTGCCCTTGCTAGAGCTTCGTGCGGTGGCCAACGCAGATTTTCGGTCGCTGGATGGTCTCTTCCGCCGGGAAGATTGCTTCGAGATCGTTCCTGTTGTGGGCGGGCCTTTCGCCGACGATCGGTTTCTTGTGCGAGCCGAGGGAGATTCCATGGAGCCTTTGATCAAGAATGGCGATCTCTGTCTCTTTCGGAAAGACCCTGGCGGCAGCCGCAATGGCAAGATCGTACTCTGTAAATGGGAGCAGTTCGCGGGTGACGCACCTCTGGGCCTGATCAAGAAATACAAGAGCGCTCGAACGTCCTCTCAAGATGGAGCTGGCGAAGCAAAAGCGATTGTCCTCTCTTCGGTGAACGAGGCGTGTGATGACATCATTCTCAAGGAAGGTGACGAGGTTACGGTTCTCGGTATTTTTGAGAGAACCATTCAGCGAGGGTAGTGGTGAAGCTCTTTGTCGGCGTGACCGATAATCGTTGGTTTGAGTTTTTGGCTGCAAGGAAGCCGGACGAGGTGAACTTCTGGCGACCAGGCGGTGCAAGGACTTTCAGGGCGCTCGACTCTGGCGGTTTGTTTCTGTTCAAGCTGCATTCACCGCTCAACTACATTGCAGGAGGCGGGTTCTTCGTCCGGCATCTTGCCCTGCCTTTGTCTCTGGCGTGGGAGGCCTTTGGCGAGAAGAACGGGGCTTCAGATCCCGACACCTTTCACGCCATGGTTTCGGAACATCGTCGAGACTCCGTGCCAAATCCGGACATTGGATGCACTATTTTGAGTCAACCGTTCTTTTTGCCGCGTGACCTGTGGGTGCCCGTGCCGGAAGATTGGCAGTCCAACATCGTTCAGGGGCGCACCTACGACACCGCCGATTCGCAAGGATTGAAACTGCATTCGGCAATCCTGCAACTGATGCAGAATAGCGCGCGGGGAACGACGTCAGACACAGCGCAACAAGTTGCCGAGCCCCGGTATGGTGCAGAATACCTTGCGCGCGCTCGTCTTGGTCAGGGAGCATTCAGGGTGTTTGTCACTGAAGCGTACACGCGGAGATGTGCGATCACGGGCGAGCGAACGCTTCCTGTCCTGCAGGCTTCTCACATCAGGCCGTTCGCAAAAGAAGGGCCGCACTCCGTGGCTAACGGTGTGTGCCTCCGATCTGATATACACATCCTGTTCGATACAGGCTACTTAACGATTACTCCGGACTATCGCGTGGAGGTCAGTAAACGCATCCGGGAAGAATACGAGAACGGGCGCGACTACTACGCTCTCCACGGTAACCGTCTGCAGATACTCCCAGAGAATCCTTCGGAACGTCCCGCGCAGCCGTTCATCGAATGGCATAACCGCAACGTCTACGTTGCATGATCTACGAAACCCGCAGTGGAATACCTGAAACACATCAGGGCCAGGCGTTGACTTCTTGCTTTCAACCGGCGTCTCTTAAGATGCCGAATTGGCATCTCAAACAATGGCGTTCCTGATCGCAGTCGTAGCACCCCGCTTCGTCCCATCAGGGCATGTGGACTTCGATACGATAGAAGGCGGCTGCGTTCGTGTCATGCGGATCACGGTAGACGTTGGCAGGCCCTATCCGTGATACCCGCGAAATCCACGGTTAAATCATTGTGACCGCGGATAGCGCGGAGAACGCGGATTGAACAGAAGATAACGAAGGAAGCGAAGAGGGGGCTTCGCCGGTCACGCTCTTCTTTTCGCGTGGTTCGCGTATTTCGTAGTTTCCACCCATCCGTGAAATCCGCGACATCCGCGGTTAACTTTCTGGCTTCGAATTCGTGTGGATTCGTGTCAATTCGTGGTTGGGTTGAGAATCTTAGTCGTTCGGATGGTTATTACTCGCCCGCTTGTCCTTCAGTTCAGCGTGCTTCTTCTTTTTCAGAAACACGGTGATGCCGTCCATCGGTTCGTCTTCCGTGGCCCGCGCCGGTGAGTCCACGCTAGCGGGCTTATCGGTTTGCTTCTGCTGCGTCGGAATCCGCTTATCTTTCACTGATCCTTTCCGACAAGGCCTTTGCCGGTCCCCGGCGGAGTCGCGCCTGTCTGGTTTACTGGCCGTCTGCGCTTTGTGAACAAAGATCTTTCCCGCTGATTCTAAAGCCCCGCGCGTGCCCGTCAAGACATGGCGGTTGTGGGCAGGTGTTTGCAGGTTATTGCGGGGCTGAGGCCGGATAGGTTTGTTTTTCAGGTTCAGATGTGCTATAAGTCTCGCATGTTGAGGATGTTCCGGGTCGTTTCGATGTTCCTCCTTCTGCTTGGCGCGGCGAATGGCCAGTCGCCGTGGCTGGATTTGCGGGGGAACGGCGTGCTGACGTGGACCAACGCGTCCCCGGCGGGCCGGTTCAGTCTTGAATGGACGCCGCGGCTGGACGGCGGCTGGCGCGCGTGGGACTTCTACCAGGATAGCCCGATGACCGCGCAGGTCATGAACATCGAAGTGCCGATGTACTTCCGCGTTTCCGTCCGCACCAACCAGAGCAAGTTTGTCCCGCCCGACGGAAAGATTCTCATGATGATCGGGCAGGACACCAACAACATCAACCGGTACGTGGAGATCGCCACGAACGAGCCCGGGGGAGTCATGATCTACACCTCGGTGCAGTTGGCGGACGGGCTCACGAGCCGGCACGAGGACGGCGGTGGTCCGCAATTCGGGCAGTACCTGGCGGACCGGTATTCGAATTCGGTGATCCAGGTCGGCTTGTACATGGTGAACGCCCTGCTCGACGTGCTGCTCGGCGATTACGACGCGAACATTGATTTCATCGGGAACTGGATGGCGAACACGCATCGGCCCGTCTTCCTGCGCATCGGCTACGAATTCGATGCCAGTTGGACCGATTACGATCCGTTCCTGTACCAGGAGGTCTTCCGGTACATTGTGAACCGGTATAACGCGGCGGGCATTACGAACGTGGCGTACGTCTGGCATTCGCAGGCGGCGCCCGTGCGCGCGGCTCTCATGGAGTGGTACCCGGGCGACGCGTACGTGGACTGGGTGGCCGCTTCGGTGTTCGGGAGCCCGTCGTCGAACAACCGATCGAATCTGGTTGCCGTGGCCGAACTGGCCCGCCAGTTGGGGAAGCCGTTCATGATCGCGGAGGCGTCGCCGCATGGCATCTCGGCCACGAACGGAGTGACCTCCTGGGTAAAGTGGTACGAGCCGACCTTCGAGTTCATCCGGGATTACGACGTCAAGGCGTTCTGTTATATCAACTGCGACTGGAACGGTCCGGAGATGTGGCAGTTCAACACGTCCGGCTGGGGCGATGCGCGCATCCAGTATGGTTCCATCACGAAGCCGCTCTGGCTGCAGCAGATGGCGCACACGAATTTCCTGCACGCCTCGACGAACCTGTTCCATAGGCTCGGATACTGAACCGCCGCCCGCCCATCGGGCGCCAAGGCGCACAAAAGTCGCGGAGCGCGTTTACGGTCTGGATTTCGTGCTCATTCATGGTTAATTCTCCCCGCATGAAACTGGTCATCGCCACCCGCAACAAGCACAAGCTGGAAGAGATCCGCGCGATCTTTCATCAACCATCGCTGGAATTCGTGTGCGCGCTGGATTATCCCGACATTCCCGATGTGGTGGAGGACGGCGACACGTTCGAAGCGAACGCGATGAAGAAATCGGTGAGCCTGGCAACGGCGACGGGGTTGTGGGCGCTGGCGGACGATTCCGGGTTGGAAGTGGACGCGCTGAACGGTGCGCCCGGCATTTACTCGGCGCGCTACGCGGGCGAGCCGGTGAGCTATCCGGCGAACAACCGCAAGCTGCTGGAGGAGCTTCAGCATGCGAAGAACCGCAAAGCCCGTTTCCGGTGCGTGATTGCGTTGTCGAGTCCGGGCGGAAAAACCAGGACGGTGGACGGGAGATGCGAGGGTGTGATCGCGCATGAGGAACGGGGGAAGCAGGGGTTTGGGTATGATCCGCTGTTTGTTCCTGACGGGTTTACAAAGACGTTTGCGGAGATGGATGCGGAGTCGAAGAACGCAATTTCGCATCGCGGCCGCGCGCTGAAGAAAGCGACCGAAGCGTGGGGCGCGATGCTGGCGAAGAATCCTGCCGATTGGCCGACCGGCCGATAAACCTGCCCGCAGAAAACGCGGATAGACGCAGATGGAAGACGGAAGGCCTAAACCACGAATGGACACTAATCGACACGAATGGGGAAACGGAAGGAAGAAAAGGAACAGAAGATAACGAAGGAAGCGAAGACGGGATGAGGTTAACGGAAGGAGAGCGGCGCGCTTGCTGACCGCTGGCCTCTGACCTCTGATCTCTGCAGGAGGGGGCTTCGCCGGGCGGTGAAGGCGTGAGGGTGATTTAACGGCGAGGAGTAACCGCGGATTTTGCGGATGACGCGGATGGAAGAGGGGAACATAAGGTAACGAAGACAGGATGAGGTTAACGGAAAGAGTTGAACGCTCTTGTCGGAGCTGACATCTGATCTCTGGCCTCTGACCTCTGGACGAGTGGGCTTCGCCGGATGGTAAAGGCGTGAACGTGTTTGTAATGGCCAGGCGTAATCGCGAACTTGTCCGCTGAGGACAGCGGACGCTACACCCGTGTTCTTGGGAGAAAGATTCCAACGCCAGGATGAACAGCGGATGCGTTTCAGTTGCAAGGTCGCGGGCTGGGAAGAGGGCATATCCGCCGTGGCGAACGGGCGTTCCCGTTTTTACATTTTTTGCAGCGTTTTCAGACAATACTCTGCAAAAAATGTAAATGTGTTTCCGGTAAACTTTCTTCTGGACGCCCCATATGTAAACGTGTACAGCTACGAATGTGGGACCGAGTCCATGAACCGGCCGAGATGTGTCCGATGAGTTGTAGCCATTACGGAGGCGTATCATGAGAGTATTGAGAGTCGTTGCCATCCTGTTCGCCCTGATGTTTGCCGTGAGCAGCTTCGGGCAGGTCGCGGGGTTTTATCGGTGTTCCGGAACGAGCATTCTGGACCCGAATGGGGAGCCATTCCTCATCAAGGGCAACGACCTGAGTCACTGGAACAACACGGAAGCGTATTCGCTGAGGCTCAATGCGGTGCACTCGCGCCACATCGGCTCGGACTCAAGCATCAGGACGCGCATCCAGGAGATCGTGGGCGAGGCGAACGCGGCGACGTTCTGGGACACCTTCACGGCCAACTTTCTGACGGAGGCGGACGTGGCGGGTTTTGCGGTCGAGGGGTTCAACACGATTCGTTTTTCCTTCAACTACCGGCTGCTCAGCCCGGCGGCGACGCCCGGCGTGTACAGCGCCGAGGGCTTTGCGGTGATGGACCAGGTGGTGGCGTGGTGCAAGGCGAACAACATGGCCGTTGTTCTCGACATGCACGCTTGCCCGGGCGGCCAGTCGCACGACGGGCCGTCGGATCCGGAATGGACGTACTGGTATTACAGCAGCGCGATCACGAACTGGCTGGAGACCGGCGTGCCCTGTCTGTGGACGCTGGACACGAACTACTATGCGGCGACCGGCCGCACTCCTGCGTTCAACAAGCAGCGCATGGCGGACATCTGGCAGACGATCGCGAACCGCTACAAGGATGAGCCCGCGGTCCTCGGCTACGAGCTGATGAACGAGCCGTGGCTGCCGTCCGGCGCGACCTCGAACGATCTGCGCGCGTTGCTGATGCAGGTCACGGCGGCGATCCGCGCGGTGGACGCGAATCACATCATCATGGTCGAGGGCGACCAGTTCTCCGGTTCGCTTGCCGGCCTGGTGCCGCCGTGGGATTCCAACATGGCGCTGTGCTTCCACCGCTACTGGTGCTCGACGGCGCAGTCCGCGATCCAGCCGTTTGTCGATGTGGCGAACCAGTACAACGTGCCGCTGATCATGACGGAGAGCGGCGAGAATTCGAATCCGTGGCTGTACGAATTCGCGCGCTGCCTGGAGTCCAACAACATCGGCTGGATGATGTGGGGCTACAAGAAGGTGGACAACATCGCGTCGGCGTTGTCGGCGCAAATCACCCCGGACTACCAGTATGTCATTGATAACTTCCGCGATATGCCGATCAACGCGGCGCAGGCGATGAAGGGTTTGATGGAGTGCGCGACGAACGTTCAGACGGCGCTCTGCGACTTCGATCCGGGGTGGTACGATGCGCTCTTGAGCCCGACCTTCAACGTGCAGGGCTACCCCTTTGTGACGCACACGCTGCCGTGCACGATCAACAGCGTGGAATACGACGTGGGCAACCAGGGCGTGGCGTACTCCGACACCGATTATAAGAACGAGGGAAGCGGCTACTACAACAGCGGCTGGGTGTTCCGGAACGACGGCGTCGACATCACCACGACCACCGAAGGCTGCGGCTACAAGGTCGCGTGGGTATCCAGCGGCGAGTGGTTGCGCTACACGGTCGACGTCCCGGTCGGCGGCACCTACAACATCGTGGTTCGCACTGCCACCCCGAACAGGAACACCAAGCTCCAGTTGAAGCTCGACGGCGCCAATATGGGAAGCCTGATCGCCATCCCCAAGGGCACCAGCTATGAGAACTGGAGGTCGACCACGAATAGCGGCGTAACCATTCCTTCCGGCCAGCATGTCATCGAGGCGAACGTGGTCGCCGGCGGATTCGATTTCGCCAGCATGACCTTCATCCTGACATCCGCTCCGACGGCCGCGGCGCCGACGTTCAGCCCGAACGGCGGGACGTACACGAGCTCGGTCAGCGTGACGCTGTCCTCGGCGACGGCGGGCGCGACGATTTACTACACGACGGACGGGAGCCAGCCGACGACGAGCTCCGCGTCGATCGCGAGCGGCGGTTCCATTGTGCTGAGCCAGCCGTACGCGAACAGCGTCCGGGCCTTTGCGGTGGCATCGGGGTATCAGAACAGCGCGGTTTCGATCAGCGCGGCCTTCAGCGTGGTGTCGTCGCAGCCCTCGGCCGCGGCGCCGACGTTCAGCCCGAACGGCGGGACGTACACGAGCTCGGTCAGCGTGACGCTGTCCTCGGCGACGGCGGGCGCGACGATTTACTACACGACGGACGGGAGCCAGCCGACGATGAGTTCCGCGTCGATCGCGAGCGGCGGTTCGATTGTACTGAGCCAGCCGTACGCGAACAGCATCCGGGCCTTTGCGGTGGCGTCGGGATATCAGAACAGCGCAGTTTCGACCAGCGCGGCCTTCAGCGTGGTGGGAGTGCAGCAGCCGCTCACGCTTCTGAACGGAGCGCTGACGGGCACGGGCATCCAGCCGACATCGTGGCTGAGCTGGAACGATACGCAGCACGATCCGGACACCGCCACCTATCGCGGCGGCCCGAACTCGTGGGTCTTCTTCGGCGATGGCGGAATCTACCAGGATATCACGAGCGGGTTCACCGTGGGCCAGACGATCACCTTCGGCGGGTACATGCGGCATAACAGCTCGGACGCCCTGCGGAAGGGACTCAAGAACGGCGTCATCCAGCTCGAGTTCCGCACGGCGGCGGACGTGCTGATCAGTTCGGCGTCGACGGCGCAGATCAACAAGAACAGCGCGAAGGACACCTGGCTCAGCTTCCAGTCGACGGGGACGGTCCCCGCGGGGACAGCCAGGGTCCGACTGGTTGTTCGCTGCAACAACGCCGACAGCGGCAGCGGCCGGTTCTTTGCCGACGATGTGTTCGTGCAGTGACGAGCGGAGAATCGGAGTGATGGAGGGTTGGAGTGGTGGAGAGTTGGGAGGCGGAGGTTATTGTGACCGCTGAAATACCTCTCTCTTCCCAGCACTCCAATACTCCGGCACTCCAGCACCCCATCGCGGCTACATATTCGGATTCTTCACGCCGCGGCGGAGCATCTGGCGCAACTTGCGGAGCGAATCGTCCTGGATCTGCTTGATGCGGGCGCGAGTGAGGGCGAGGATCTTGCCGGTTTCCTCGAGCGTGCGGCCTTCGATGAACCGCAGGCGCATGATGTACTTGGCCCGGGGTGGCAGGTGGTCCACCGCGGTCCAGATTTCCGACTTCTGGGCGGCGCCGGACGCCTCTTCCGCATCCACATCCTCGACGAGGTCGTAGAGGTTCGTGCCGTTTTCGCCGAACATGGCATCGAGCGAAACCAGCGGCGCGGGAATGTTGTCCCACTGGTGGATGAACGGCCTGATTTTCGCGATACGCTCCTCGGGCAGGCCGGTCAGCTTGACCAGGACATCGTTTTCCGGCTCCTTGCCGTGCTCCTTGACCCACGCGTTGATGATTTCCTTGATGGTCACCATGTCGCGGGACGGGCGCATGCCGATGCTGCCGGACCGGACGTGATCGCGGAAGAAATTGCGCAGCCGGTTCTGGACGGCCTTCTGCGCGTAGACGTAAAAGGGCGTCCCGCGCGTGAAGTCGAATTTCCGGATGGCGTTGGACAGCGCCTTCGAGCCTTCCTGCAGGAAATCCGCCAGCCAGACCTGGCCGATCCAGAAATACGGCTTGATGCAGCTGACGATCAACCGGCGGTTGGCGATGAACAACTCCTCTTCGGACGCTTCGATCTGGGAAATCATGCCGCGGGCGTTTCCGACGGCCTTGTGCCATTGCCGGACGTTCACGAAGCGCTTCCGCGACAGCTTGCGGATCTGGTACGCGCACCAGTGCATTTCCTTGAACAGGTTGAGCGTGTTTTCCGGCGTGAGCAATTCGACCATGCCGCGCTCGACGAGGAACCGGCCGATCGCCTGCGCGCTGCGGTCGGACGGCATGTAGGTGCGTTTCTGCCGGACGACGGTGGGTTGCCACGTGGAGCGCTTGAATTCCGGCAATTCCACTTTCTTAAAAGGCAGGCTGTCCGCAAGCGACTTCAACTCGCGCTGGTACATTTCAGATTTTTTTGACAGGGCCAACGTTTCTGCTCCTGTACAAGCGATCTTCCTCCGGCTTCAGACCGGGCGCCGCTTCGAACCATGCGCTCCTCAAAACGCATCTACCACTCACAACCTTGCCGGCGCGCTGTGGAATGCAGGAATATCCAATCCTTTTCCTTCAAATACAATCCGTAAACTCGTTTTCTGCACTTTCTGCAAGGCGTCGGGATCACGGTCGATGTCGAAGGTCCATGCCGCCTCCCGGCCGGATTTCTGCGGCGCGTTCGTTTCCAGGATGAGGCCGGGCGTTTTCACGCGAAGCACGGCTTTGAATCCCTGCAGCATATCCGAGAACAGGGTGTCCGCGGGAGGCTCCGTCATCGCGGCTATTTCCGGGGGCAGATTTCCCGCGCCGCCCGCCTTCTGGGTGAAGACGTAGTTGCCGCTTGCGTCTTTGACGAGGGAGATGTCGCGATTCGCCAGGAAGCCTGTTCTGGCGACGCCGGCCAGCGATTTGAACCCGATCAGCAGGCGGCGCGTTTTCCAGCCGTTCCGGGTTTCGGACTGGATCGACTGGAGGACCACGCCGTCCTTCTCGAATTCTTTGAAATCGTCCCGGATGTCCTGGTCCGTGAAATCAAACGGCATCGCCGTGGATGTCCCGCCCGCATCGGACCCGAACATGCCGTTCGCCACATCCTGCCACTGGGCAACGCTTTGTTCGGACATGCTGTACGTGAGGTCGATCGTGCCCGAGCCGTCTTTCTCCAGGGTCAGCGTCTGATCCACCTTGATACAGCCGGCCGATGCCAAAAGGAAAAACGCGCCAACGACGAACGCGATTCCGGCGGCGCGCTTTTTCACCATCTGTCCGCAAATCATGTTGCGCCAAAATCGCACGGATTGAGGGGCGTGTCAATATGCGGAAGAAGGGGAGGGAGTGCTAGGTCAGAGAGAAAGTGGACCGCCGGTCCGTCTTTTTCCGACCCACGACTCCAACACTCCATCACTCCAACACCCCGATGCTTCGTCGCACCCCCGCCTCTTCCATCGCGGCGCGCAGGGATGGCAGACCGTCGACGTGACCCAGCGCCCGCCGCATCATGGCGATGGCCGGCTCGATGTGGCGGCGGAACGAGTGCATTCCGGAAATCCTTCCGAGCCGCACGTATGCGCCGATCGCCTGCGCCAACCGTTCGACGGCCGCCAGCCAGAACGCTTCGGTGGTTGCGGCCGGGTCAGTACTGCGGCCCGCATAGTAATCGAGCAAATCCTCCTGAACGGTTTCGGGAAGCGAGACATACGGATCGCAGAGCAGGGAGGCCAGGTCGTACGCCGCCGCGCCGAACCGCATGCCTTGGAAGTCGATGAAGAAGGGCTGTAGACGCGATTTCGAAATCGCGTCTACTAAGAAGATGTTGCTGGACTGCAAGTCTCTGTGAATCAACGCGTTGCGAGCGGCGAGCAGGCCTGAAGCAACACGCGAGAGGTCGCGCAAGACCCCGGCGATCTGCCGGGGCGGCAGGCGCAATTTGTTCTTCAGGAACTGGTCCGCGAAAAGATCGCGTTCCCATTCGTAGAGCCGCGCGTCGAACGGCGGCATGAGCTTCCATCGCCGCGCCGCGGCGGTGCCTTTTTCGTGCAGGACGAGGACCGAATCGAGGACACGCTCGTACATTCCGCGGACCGCGTCCGGCGTCTTGCCCGCGACCCATTCCTGCAGGGATACATCGCCCAAGTCCTCGAGGACGGCGACTTGGTCCTTCGGCCAATCGAGCAGGACCCGCGGGACCGGCAGGCCGAGTCGGCGCAGGCGCCGTGCGTGTTCGCAGTACAGAGCGTTCTCCTCGCGCTTCACGCTGTAGCGCATGAGGATGACGGACTGCTTCTTTTCTGAAACTCGCACGAACGTTCGGTCCGAGCCGCGCGGGCCTATTGGGTAGGCCGTGGCGTGCAGCGGGCTCACGCCCGCGGCCATCAGCGCATCCTGTTCGACGTGTTCGAGCGCGAAGTCAGCGCGCATGGCGATATGCCTGACGTGACCGGAGACATCCGCGCCGCGGCCGACGATCGCGTTCTCGACGACCGCGCCCGCCCGCAGGATTGCGCCGTCCCAGATGACGGAGTTCTTGATCCGGACGTTCCGCTCGCGAACCACGCCGGGGCCCATGGCGGCAAACGTGCCGCGCGCTTTCCGCAGCAGGCGGTGCGCGTCGAGGTATTGCCGGGGCGAGCCGACATCGGCCCACGTGGAGCCGGGCACGCAGACGCCTGCGACGCGCAGGCCGTGTTTCATCGCGCGCTCGTAGGCGGGGATGATGCCGGCAAAGCCGCTTTCCGGGAGGAAGTCGAGGATGCGCGGGGAGACGAGCGTCACGCCGCAGAATGTACAGGTTCCGGCCGCGCCGGGCCGCGCGCTGTGGAACGAAGTGATCCAACCCTTGGAAGTTTCGACCGTGCGCGGTCCAAGGGTTGGATGGAGCCATGCCGAGGCGATGCAGTTGCGACGGGCGAATGCCTTGATCAATGCATGGGGCTTCAGGTCGGCGACGATATCCGAATTCACGAGCCAGAAGGGCTGATCGTTGAGGAACCATTCGGCGCGGCGGAGCGCGCCGCCGGTGCCGAGGATTTCCGGCTCGAACGAAAGGTTGATCTGGAGGTCAGGCCCTGCGAGCGAGCGGCCGAGCGCGAAAATCTCGTCGGGATTATGATGCAGGTTGATCACGGCCTGCTTCACGCCCCAGCGTTTCAGCAGGCGCAGGACGCGATCGAGGATCGGCACGCCCCACAGCGGCATCAGCGGCTTTGGCAGGTCGCGGCTGAGGGGCAGCATTCGCGTGCCGAATCCCGCGGCGAGGACGACGGCTTTTGTCGGGCGAGCGCTTCGCATGCCGACAGGTTAGCATCTTGCCGCGCCAGCGCAACGAGTGAAGAGTCCAAAGTCCAAGGTCTAAAGTCCAAAGTGCGATCCGCCGACTTTGGACATTGGACTTGAGACTTTGGACCTCCGATTTTAGGCCTTGGACTTTGGACTGGTCGCTGATGTATTCTGCGGGCAGTCACACGAATCGAGGTGCGTCATGTCCGACTATGGCAATGTCAGCAGGAAGCTGGAAGCGGCGTTTTTTCTCGAGGAAGACCGGAAGCTGATCGAGAAGCTGAAGCTTCAGAAACAGCACGAAGAGAGGAAGGCGAAGCTGACCCGGCTTTTCGGCATCCATGACGAGGATCTTCTTCACAAGCTGCTCGAACTGAACATCCACGACGAAACCCTGGCGGCCCTCATGCTGATCCCCCTGCTGGAGGTGGCCTGGGCGGATGGCGACATACAGCCCAAGGAACAGGAAGCCATCCTGGCCATGGCGGAGAAATCCGGCCTGCAGAAAGGCAGCGCCGAATACGAAATGCTGGACCGGTGGCTGATGCGCAAACCGGATGCCGTTCTGCTGAAGGTGTGGACGCACTATGTCCAGGCGTTGTCCAGGGATCTTTCGGAGCCGGAGAAGAAGCATCTGATGGATGATGTATTCGGGCGGGCCCGGACGGTGGCGACGGCGGCCGGTGGGTTCCTGGGCTTGTGCGGGAAAGTGTCGGATGCCGAGAAGGCGATGCTTCGCAAGCTGGAGGCCGCGTTCGAGTAGGAGTCCAAGGTCCAAAGTCGGCGGATCGCACTTTGGACTTTAGACCTTGGACTTTGGACTCTTGACGTTTCACCGGCTGCGGGTATAGTTTCCGCCAATGAGTTCGCACAAATCCATCGTCGCGCGCCACGCCGCAGGGCAGAAGGTCCTGCGGACGCTCTTGCTCTCCCTTAGTGGCAACACCCGCGCGGCGGTGGGCGCGAGGTGTTGACGCGTTCCGTTCGTTCTGGCTTGGAAACCCCACCGCAAACAGCGGTGGGTTTTTTATTGGTTAACACGGCAAACAACATACACTTCGAACAAATTAAAGGTGAAACATGACAGCGAAGCATGACGAGAAGAACAGGGTGATCATTTTTGACACGACGCTGCGCGACGGGGAGCAGTGTCCCGGCGCGAGCATGGGGATGAAAGAGAAGATGGAGGTGGCCCGGCAGATTTCGCGCCTGAACGTGGACATCATCGAGGCGGGCTTCCCCATTGCATCGCCGGGCGACTTCGAGGCGGTGCGCGCGATCGCGTCCACGATCAAGAACGCGCGGATTGCGGGCCTGGCCCGCTGCCTGCCCAAGGACATCGAGCGCGCGGGAGAGGCGATCGAACCGGCCGGAAAGCGCGGCCGGATCCACGTCTTCCTGGCGACCTCCGCCATCCACCGGCAGTTCA
>CALMZY010000221.1 GCA_937870865.1 uncultured Lentisphaerota bacterium
CGTACTGGGAAATCTGGTAGTTCTTCGGCATGTCCGGATAGAAGTAGTTCTTCCGATCGAACTTGCTGTAGTCGTTGATCCGGCTCCCGATCATCAGGCCGGTCATGACGGTCAGCCGGATCGCCTCTTCATTGATCGCGGGCATGCTGCCGGGATAACCAAGACACACCGGACACACGTTCGTGTTCGGCTCGTGGCCGAAATCGTTCGGACAGCCGCAGAAGATTTTGGACTTCGTCTTCAGCTGGACGTGGACTTCGAGGCCTATGGTGGCGGTGTAGTTCATCGTCTCTCCACCAGTCCAAAGTCCAAAGTCCAAAGTCCAAGGCCCAACGTCGGGAGAACGCGGACCGCTGGCCTGCCTTCTCTCTCTTCTGACTTTGGACTTTGGACCTTGGACCGTGGACTCATAACTCGGGCTTTGCCTTTCTCCACTCCGTGCTCTGCTCGTACGCGTGCGCGACCCGCAGAATCTTTTCCTCGCCGAACGCCGGGCCGAGGACCTGCAGGCCGATCGGCAGTCGTCCGCCGGTGAATCCGCACGGAACGGATATCCCGCAAATGCCGGCGAGGTTCGCGGTGACGGTGAAAATATCGCCCAGGTACATCTGCAGTGGGTCGTCCGCGTTCTTCCCGATGGGATACGCCGCGGTCGGCGACACCGGCGTCAGGATCGCGTCGCACGTCTTGAACGCCGCCTGGAAGTCGTTGCGGATGAGCGTGCGGACCTTCTGCGCGCGCAGGTAGTACGCGTCGTAATACCCGCTGCTCAGCACATACGTGCCGAGAATGATCCGGCGCTTCACCTCGGTGCCGAATCCGGCCGCGCGCGTCCTGCCGTACATGTCGATCGGGTCCTCGCCGTCCACCCGCGCGCCGTAGCGCACGCCGTCGAAGCGCGCCAGGTTCGCCGATGCCTCCGCCGTCGCGATCACGTAGTACGTCGCAATGGCGTACGGCGTGTTCGGCAGGCTGACATCGACGATCTCCGCCCCCAGCCCGCGGCAGTGATCCACGGCCGCGCGCACCGTCTTCTCCACATCCCCGTCCATCCCCTTGACGAAATATTCCTTTGGCAGGCCGAGTCTCATGCCCTTCAAGTCCGTCTGGAGCGCGGCGGTGTAGTCCGGCACCGGCACGTCCACGGTCGTGGAATCCATCGGATCGCGCCCCGCCATCGCGCCGAGCAGGATCGCCGCGTCGCGCACGTCCTTCGTGATCGGTCCGACCTGGTCCAACGACGAGGCGTACGCCGTCAGCCCGAACCGCGACACGCGCCCGTACGTGGGCTTCAAGCCGACGCACCCGCAGAACGACGCCGGCTGGCGGATCGAACCGCCTGTATCCGTCCCGAGCGCCGCGATCGCCATGTCCGCCGCGACCGCCGCGGCCGAACCGCCGCTGGAGCCGCCGGGGACGTGATCGAGCTTCCACGGATTGCGCGTGACCTTGTATGCGGAATTCTCGGTACTCGACCCCATCGCGAACTCGTCCATGTTCACGCGGCCAAGGAAAATCGCGCCGCGCGCGCGGAGCTTCGCGATCGCCGTCGCGTCGTACGGCGACGTGTAGCCCTGGAGAATCTTCGATCCGCACGTGCACGGCTGGCCCTCGACGTTCAGCACGTCCTTGATCGCCAGCGGCACGCCGAAAAGCGGATTGCCCGCCAAGCCTTTGCGGTTCCTGTCCGCCTCGCGCGCCTGAGCAAGAGCCGACTCGGCATCCACGGTCAGGTACGCCTGAACCTTCGGATCGATCGCCTCGATTGAAGCGAGAAGATCGCGAACCAATTCCTCGGACGAGCACTTGCCCTGCGCGAGCAACTCCGCCGCTTCATGAATCGTCTGTTTATGCAAGTCTGGCATACTTTGGACTTTGGGCCTTGGACTCATTCTACGATCTTGGGCACGACAAACTGCCCGTGCCGTTCCTTCGGCGCGTTAGCGAGGGCTTTCTCGCGGTCCATGCAGGGCTTCGCTTCGTCCTTGCGGAAGACATTATTGACCGGCATCGCGTGCGCGGTGGGTTCCACGCCGTCGACGTTGAGCGTGCTCAGCTCCTTGACGTAGCCAAGGATCTGTTCGAGCTGGCCCTGGAAACGCGAGGCCTCGTCGTCGGTCAGGTGCAGGCGCGCGAGGTGCGCGACGTAGCGCACATCGATCTTGTCGGCCGTCTGAGAAAATTTTCCGGACATTTTCGTCTCCGAATTCGAGGTCGGCAGTATAGGGGGTGATCGGGCCGGATGCAATTTTCCAAACCTTGGAAATTTTCGCCGCCGATTTTCCAAGGGTTGGAAGAATTTGACCCGTGTCCGTTTCCCCGATACCTTCCCCGCAGGTTGCCGTAATGAAAAAATCCTTCAGCCGGTTGATGATCTGCCTGACCGCGGCGATCTCGTTTCCCGCGGCAGCGCAATCCGCCCCGGCGCCGAATCCGTTACGAGGTTCGCTGTACGGTCTCGCAGAGCAGTTCGAGTGGAAGGAATTCGACGACGACGGAGGCCGCATCCTGAAGGAGTCCGGCCCTCTGTTCGGAATCGGCGGGCGCGTGGATTTTGACACGGGCAAGGGCGTGCATGTGGAGGGCCTTGCGGAAGGCTTCTTCGGCCGGGTGGATTACGACGGCGCCACGCAGTCCGGCGTGCCCGTGTCGAGCCGAACGAAGTATGCCGGCGCCACGGCCGAGGCCACGCTGGCCCTGCCGTTGAAGATGGGCCCGGGGCTTTCCGCCGGCCCGTTCGGAGGCGCGGGCGGCCGCTTGTGGCGGCGCGACCTGGAGGACAGCGGCGCTTCCTACGGCTACGTGGAGAATTGGACGACTCTCTATGGAATTGCGGGGTTCCGCGCCGCGGGGCGGATGGGTTCGAACGCGGAGCTCTACGGGAAAGCGGCGGTCAAACTGCCGTTCTACAACCGGGTCAATTACGACTTCTCGCGGCTCAACGGACCGGACGATGTCGAAGTCGAACCCGACGGGAAGGCCAGCCCCTTCCTGGAAGTGGGAATCACGGTGGGCGACTTCCTGCTGGCCGGCTTCTACGAAGAGATGCATTTCGAGAAGTCGAACCAGGCGGAGATCGGGAACAGCATCATCGTCTGGCAGCCGGAGTCGGAAGCCGCCATGTTCGGCGTGCGCGCCGGAGTGACGTTCTGATGCATTCTTAACAACGTGAGGCGTCTGCTTGCGCGGATTTGACGACGCGCGTATATTGAGGTGGTGACTATGAGCGCACCGACTTCATTGAATTGCGCGAAGTGCCGGAGACCCTTCAGCCTACCGCCCGGCTTCAACAAGATGCACATCCCCTGCCCGCACTGCGGCGGGATGAACCCCATCACCGCCACAGAGAAGGCGAAACCACGCCGGCGCTGGCCCATTGCCGCCGCGATTCTGATCCTCCCGATCGCGATCGTGGGGATCTTTTGGAGCCTGACCATGACGATGGGAGCCGACTCGCTGCGGCCGGAGATCGCCCAGCTTTCGCGGGGGCGGAAGAACGCCATCGTCACGATCAAGGCGCCCGCTCCATTCGTGCTCACCTACACGATCCACGTGCCGAGCCGCGCCGAGGGCCAGGCGAGCATGAGGATCCGCAAGTACTACTACTGGTTCATCACCTACAAACGGGAAGTGCCTGAAAGCGAAGTGCCGGAACGCATCAGGAAGGTCTGGGAGTAGGGTCGCTCAAGGGGAACGGGTTCGGACCCTTTCCGGCGAACGGATGAAGACGTATCGGCTTCCGCCCGAGAACGCGGCGTCGTTCGTACCCTGCTGTTTCAGGAACGCCATCCACTGCTCCGGCACGGCATTGAAGAGAAGCATGTCGTCTTCCTGACCCTCCACCCTCGGCAGCGAAACGACGCCGTTCGAGATCGCCTGGTTTATCCAGTCCGCATCGAGGGGCTTGAAAACCAGCCTGTTATCGTCGCGCTCGACCTGGCAGAGAATGTGGACGGGCATCACGTGAAACACCCACCAGTCACTGACGGTCTCGGGATCGAGGGACGCGGCCGTGGTGTCCACGTAGAGCTGGTCGCCGACCTTGAACCAGTTGGCCGCAAGGATGCCGGATCCGCCCTTCTCCGAGTACGTCATGATTTTGCCGTCTTCGAACATCCAGTCTTTCTGGGGCTTCGGACGCCCGTTGTCGTCCAGCAAGATCCACCGGCCGTTCAACTCAGGCATCGCGATCTTGGCGTCATCCGTGAAGAAGGGATTGAGCGACTGGACACAACCGGAGAGCAGGAGAGCGCTGAGGAGCGGCCACGCGAATCTCGCGTTCATCGACGCCCCTTCGCATTGTAGCTGCTGCCCCAGCGGGAAAACCGCGCGTTTCGAATCCACACCGGCAAGTCCTTGATCATGGTGTGGGGTTCGATGCGGCTCCGGGCCAGCTTGCGAATCGGGAACCAGACAAATTCCAGGTTCTTCTCGGCGGAGGGGACGCGGCGCGCCGCGCGCGCGCCGCGAATTGCGAATTCAAAGACGATGTTGATCTCGCACACGCGCCGGCCCTTGTACTTGAAGGTATGTTCGGACGCGCCCAGGAACCGGCCGACGGTGTTCTTCAGTCCGGTTTCCTCCCGGATCTCGCGCCGCAAGGCGCCCCTCGCGCTTTCTCCGAACTCGATGTGCCCGCCGGGCAGGAAGAAATTGTTCTTCTTCCGATTGCGGCAGAGGAGCAGATGTCCGCTCCGGATCAGCACCCCGCGCGCAAGAATTTCAATTTCCTTGCTCATGCTTCCATTCGTACCCTGAATTGCCGCTCCCGTCCAAACCTGAATTCGTGAGAAGAATTTTTCTCAGACCTCGACGCCTTCAGTCCTCAGCACGTCCCCGGCCAGGTAAAGGGAGCCCGCAATACAAACCGCCGCGCCGTTGGCCCTCGCCCACGCCTTCGAATCGGCAAGCGCTGTTCCGAGGGGCGCCTCCTCCACGGGAATCCCGGCCCCGCGGACGCAGTCGAGCAGGTCGGCCATCGGCATTCCCCGTTCGTTTTCGATCCGTACGGCCCAGCACCTCTTCGCCAGCCCGGCGAACGGCTTCAGGACCCCGCGGCAGTCCTTGTCGGACAGAATTCCAAAGACAAGTCCCAGCTCCCGCCCCTTCAGGATTTCCTTCAGGCTGGAGGCCAGCGCCTCCGCACCGTTCGGATTGTGAGCCACGTCGAGCACGACGAGCGGCTCCTCGGACAGGACCTGGCACCGGCCGGGCCAGCGTACACCCTCCAGCCCTCTTTTCATGGCGGCCTCGTCGATCACAAACGGCGACGCGTCGTTCAGATATTCCAGCGCCGCAACGGCCACGGCGGCATTCTCAACCTGGTGATGGCCGATCAGGGGAAGAAGAACGGAGCCGTAGCCGGAAGAAGCCGTATCGATTTTCAGCTTCTGCCCGCGCAGGCTCTGGCTCGCCCGTCGAACGGAAACGGCTTCCTCGACCAGGATCAGCTTCGCTTCTCGTTCGCGCGCGACGCTCCGGATGACCTCGCGGGCCTCGTCCGGCATGGCCCCGCAGATCACGGCGCGTCCCGGTTTGATGATGCCGCTTTTCTCCCGCGCGATTTCTTCGAGAGTCTTTCCGAGATACCGGGTGTGCTCGATGTCGATCCGCGTGATCACGGAGACGAGCGGCATGACCACGTTCGTGGCGTCCAGCCGTCCGCCGAGGCCCGTCTCGAGGACCGATACTTCTATCTGCCGCCGCTTGAAATGCTCGAACGCCATGGCGGTCGTGAATTCGAAGAAGGTCGGCTGGCGCGCGAGTTGCGCCTCCCGCCGCTCGATCTCCAGGTACAGTTCGGCGAGTTCTTCGTCGGAAATGCACCGGGCCTCCACCCGGATGCGCTCGTTGAACCGGACCAGGTGAGGCGAGGTGTAGAGCCCGGTCCTGTAGCCGGCGGCGCGCAGGACCGATTCGATCATCGCGCAGACGGACCCCTTGCCATTGGTTCCCGCGACATGGACGTGAGGCATCCGCAGGTGCGGGTTGCCCATCTTTTCGAGGAGTTCCGTCTCGAGATCGAGCCCCAGCTTGATGTTGTGCGCGGAACGGGAGTAGAGGCTCGTCAGCGCTGCAGAGAGCGACGAATGAGTTCCAAGTTGCAAGTTCCAGGTTCCAAGTTATCCACTGACCGCGGGTGCCGCACTCGCAATCATATAGTACAGCAGCTGGACCAGCGTCTGCT
>CALMZY010000222.1 GCA_937870865.1 uncultured Lentisphaerota bacterium
TCACGTGCGCGCGCCACTTCTTCCAGAAGCCGTGGGGCACGCAGAACGCCACGTCGAGCCGCCAGCCATCCACTCCAGCCGAACGATCCCCGTTGCCGTGCGGATCCATCCAGCGGCGGGTGATGTTGAAGACGTACTCGCGAACCGGGTCCGCCAGGTCGTCCTTCCCCCGGCCCAGCTCCGGCAGGCCCTTGTGATTGAACCAGCCTTTATAATCGAACGAGCGGTCACGGTTCCACTTCGTGATCCGGTACCAGTCGCAGAAGCGGGATTTCCTCCCGTTCTTCAGCAGGTCCTGGAACGCGAAGAAATTCCGGCCCGTGTGATTGAACACGCCGTCGATGATCACGCGCATCCCTCGCCGGTGAATATCGCGGACAAGGTCGAGGAAATAGCGATCGGCGGCCGTCCACACCCACGTCGCCGGGTCCTCCGTCTCGCCGGCGCGGCCGGGCATGTCCATATCGCCGTCGCGATCGGGGCCGAACGTGGGGTCGATGTGGTGGAAACACGCGCCGTCGTACTTGTGCAGGGAGGGCGCGACAAACACCGGGTTCAAGTAGATCGCGTTGACGCCGAGGTTCTGGAGATAATCGAGCTTCTCCCGCACACCGATCAGGTCGCCGCCGAACCGGCGCATGTAGACCGTCTTGTAGAAATCGGCGGCGGGCAATTCCCAGCGCGCGCGGTCGTACCAATCCATATCCCACGGACAGACCGACCAGTGGGCCGGCAGATGAACCCCGGCTTCCGCCAGGGTCTCCGGCGTCGGATCGTTGGCGGACAAGCCGTTGCGAAAGCGTTCGGGAAAAATCTGGTACCAGACGGCGTCCTTCGCCCAGTCGGGAACACCTGCGTTCGCAGCTTTGGTTTTGACGCCCATTTTCCGAACCCTGGAAAAAACGGAGCCACTCTTCCAGACCTTGGAAAAATCGCAAGCCATTTTTCCAAACGTTGGACATTCCGCCGCTGCCCGGAGCGCAAACGATCCCGATCGAGATGAGGCACGCCGGCCGAAACAACCGGCGTCCTGCCCCCCACCTTTCGACTGGCCCGAACGGGACCGCACGGGTACGATGTCCCGGAGTCAGTCATACAGGGACCCAGTCAGAGGACATCATGAGAAACATTCTGATCACGGGCGGCGCCGGATTCATCGGCAGTTCACTGGCCGACAAACTCATCCAGGACAAGAACAACCATGTCGTCCTCGTCGACAACCTGTCGACGGGCATTCGAGACAACCTGCCGAAAACAGGCGACAACTGGCGTTTCATCAAGTGCGACATCAACCACTATGACGACATCTCCGCCGTGATGCTGGCTACGCGATTTGACTTCGTCTTCCACTATGCCGCCGTGGTGGGTGTGCAGCGTACGCTGGCCAATCCGGTCAAGGTTCTCGCGGACATCGAGGGCTTCAAGAACATCCTGAGCCTCTGCAAGAACACGAATGTGCGCCGCGTGCTGTTCTCCTCGTCGTCGGAGGTCTACGGCGAACCGTTCGAATTCCCGCAGAACGAGCAGACGACGCCGCTGAATTCCCGGCTTCCGTACGCGGTGGTCAAGAATCTCGGCGAGGCATTCCTGCGCTCCTACCACAAGGAATTCGGGCTCGAATTCACGATCTTCCGCTTTTTCAACACGTACGGACCGAAGCAAAGCGCCGATTTTGTCGTGTCGCGGTTCCTCCGGCAGGCGCTGAAAAATGAGGATGTGACGATTTACGGCGACGGCACGCAGACACGCACTTTCTGTTTCATCGACGACAACGTGGAGGCCACGATCAACGCCTGCCTCAGCTCCCAATATGCGGGCGAGGTGATCAACATTGGCAGCGATCAGGAAACGCGCATCGTGGATCTCGCGCGACTGATCATTGAAATCACCGGGTCCTCGTCGAAGATCGTCCACCTTCCGCCTCTTGAGGACGGCGACATGGATCGCCGAAAGCCTGACATCGCCAAGATGCGCCAACTCATCAACCGCCCGCTCAGGCCGTTGAGGGAGGGGCTGCAGAAGATCCTGGCTGGCGGCAGAGCCGGATGTCACGCGTAATTCCAAACGGACCCGGCGGGAAAAGGGTCCGTCTGTCGCCTGCCCGCTTGAAGCGCGGCGGGGAACCGTTAGAATACCGGGGTCAACCTTGGAGGTGAACATGAACCGCAGTGCGCTTTCAGGAATGCCGCCGCCCGTTCCGCCCCATTCATCCCGCACCGGTCCGCAAATTCCAGGCACAGCATACGGCCTGATCGCCGTATTCATCGTGATCCTGATCCTGCCGATGTGGATATGGTTTTTCTGCCGGATCGAACCGGGGCCCGGCGAAATCGCCATCCTGATCCACAAGACGGGCAAGGACCTGCCGTCCGGGCAGATTCTGGCCGAGGCGGACCAGAAGGGAATTCAGCTGGAAGTCCTGCCTGAAGGCCGCTACTTCCGGAACCCTTACTCCTGGGGCTGGCTGTACGCGCACATCACTGACATCCCCGCCGGCCAACTCGGTGTCCAGACCCGGCTTTTCGGAAAGGACCTCCCGCCGGGCGGAATCATCGCCTCCGAGGGTACCAAGGGAATTCTCGCGGAGGTCCTGCGGCCGGGCAAGTACCGCATCAATCCCTTCGCTTATCGCGTCGATGCGTTTGACGCGATCACCATCCGGCCCGGCTACGTTGGCGTGGTCACTTCTCTGGTCGGCAAGGACATCCTGAATAACGACATCCCCGCGGATGTCCGCAACACGTTCCTCGTGCAGAAAGGCATGAAGGGCGTCCTGCCCGAGGTCCTCGATCCCGGC
>CALMZY010000223.1 GCA_937870865.1 uncultured Lentisphaerota bacterium
GGCGAGCCAGGCGCTGATGTAGTATTCATTCCCGTTTTGCGGATCGGTGTAGATGATGGGGTCGGTCTGGCCGTTGCCGTTCAGGGAAAACAACACGGCATTCGCGACGTCGGTTTCGCTGATGCCGAGTAGCGCCGCCTTCTCCCGATCCACCACCACGTTCACTTCGGGGTAGTTCTCTTCCCGGCTGACTTCAATGTCTGCCATGCCCGGGATCTTGTGCATGATCTCCTGTACCTGCCGAATGACGGCACGGGCCTTCTCGAAGTCGTAGCCGTAAATCTCTACGTCGATGGATTTCTGCGAGCCGAAACTCGTCACGCGTTTGACCAGACCGCCCGGATCGAAGAACATCGCCACGCCGGGAAACAGTTTGACGATCGACGGCCGCACGGCGTTTATGATCTCGACCTGATTGCGTCGCCGCTTATCGGGAGACGCCAGATAGACCGAGATGACCGAAGTGTGCGGCCCGGTGTTGGGATTGAACAGCGAAGAGCGGCCCTGCGCGAGCACCCCGGTGCTGGAGGCGATCGCTTCCAACTCGTCCGGCGAAATGTTCTCCCGCAGGACCCGTTCGACCTCGGCGACCTGATCGACGGTGTGTTCCACCCGCTGGCCGACGGGTGCGCGCAAGACGATGCGGAACTGGCTTTCATCCGAGACCGGCAAAAATTCGGTGCCGATATAAGGCAACAGCGCGAGGGAACTCACGAACAGCGCGACCACGGCGAACAATAACGTGCGGCGATGGGCCAGCACCCAGCGCAGGCTGCGTTCGTACCCTTCATCGAGGGCTTCGTAGCGGCGTTGGCTCCACTGCATGATGCGCACGAACCAGGAGGGCAGGGAGCGGTGCGCCTCCTGTTCCGACTTCAAAAAGCGATAACAGAGCGCGGGGGTCACCGTGCGGGACACAAAAAACGAGGTGAACAGGGCGATGGCAATCGTGAGCGTGAGCGGAATGAGCAGCAGTCTTGCGATACCGACGATAAAAAACATGGGCAGAAAGACGACGACGGTCGTCACCGTAGAGGCGAAGATCGGCATGGCGACCTCGCGAGCGGCGTTGACGATGGCGTCCCAGCGGTTCCGGTCGACGTTCAGATGGCGTTGAATGTTTTC
This sequence comes from uncultured Lentisphaerota bacterium, assembly GCA_937870865.1. Classification (GTDB taxonomy): domain Bacteria; phylum Verrucomicrobiota; class Kiritimatiellia; order CAIQIC01; family JAGNIJ01; genus CALMZY01. The sequence continues at coordinate 1,126 of CALMZY010000223.1, forward strand.
GAGCTCGACGATCGAATCGTCGACCAGACGTCCGATGCCCAGGGCCAATCCGCCCATCGTGAACACATTGAGCGTCTGGTTGGTGAAGTACAGCACGATGAACGTCACGAGAATCGACAGCGGAATGGCGACCGAGATGATCAATGTGCTGGTCAGATTTCTCAGGAACAGGAGAATCACCGCCGCCGCGAGCAACGATCCGTGCAGCGCCTGCTCGATGAGGTTCTTGATCGATTGCCGGATGTAGACCGACTGATCGAAGGAAATGCCCAACCGGACGCCGGGAGGAATGCCGATCATCTTGGGAATCGCGTTGCGCAAGGCATCGACCACTTCCACGGTGTTGGCGATGGGCTGCTTGTTGACGCGGAGATACACCGACCGTTTGCCGTCCGTGCGGACGACGTTGGTTTGAATGTCCGAGGAGTCGGTCAGGACGCCGACATCCCGCACACGCACGGGATTCCCGCGCGCGTCGATCTTGACGACGACGTCGTTGATCGGTTCCACGGTTTTGAACTGGGTGTTGGTGAACACGTTGTAGTCGAGGTTCCCGGCCTTGATGTCGCCCGAGGGCAGGATCAGGTTGGAGGCCTTCACCGCCTTGACCACGTCGAGGATCGACAGGCCGCGTGCCTGCAGCAAAGCCGGGTCGAGATTGATGTTGATTTGCCGGATCTTCCCGCCTTCGACCGTGGCGGCGGCGACGTTGGCGATCTGTTCGATCTGCGGCGCGATGGTGTTGTAGGCCAGGTCGTAGAGCGCGCGTTCGTCGAGGTCGCCGCCGGAAGCCGTCACGAACGCGACGGGAATATTGGAGACGTCGAACTTGACGATGAAGGGCTGCAGAATGCCGGGTGGCAGGCTGTTCAAAATCTGGGTGATACGCTGCATTACCTCCATTTGGCCCACGTTGATGTCCGCGCCCCAATTGAACCAGATCTGCACGGCGCCGATGCCCTGCTTGGCAAAGGACTCCACATGTTCGACGTTGGAGGCGGAACTGACGGCTTTCTCAATGGGGTAGACGACGCTCTGTTCGATGTCGAGCGGCGGCGCGCCCTTGTAGATGACCCCGACGAATGCGACCGGAACTTGAATGTTGGGAAAGAGATCGACCGGTAGTCGTTCCAGCGAGGTGGCCCCCAAGATCACCATGGCGAGGGACAACATCAGGATGCCGATGCGATTGCGGAGCGCGAGGAGTGTCAGCCACATATCGGAGACGTGAACGGTGAAACGTTAGAGGTGAAACACAGGGCGTCTGCCGTCAGCGCGGGAGGCCTCTGTGTAAGTTAGCTGTTGGACTCACGTTTCACGGCATCCATCGGTTGGACTTGGACGGGGACGCCTTCGCTGACCAGATCTTTGCCGGAGACGATGAGTTGCTCGTCCCCGGCAAGGCCCTTCACGACTTCCACCCGATTCTCGGCGCGAGCGCCCAGTTCAACGGGAACCTGATGGGCCTTCCCATCCTTGACCACATAGACGTACTGCGATTCTTCGAGTCGGCTCACGGCGTCCAGCGGAATCTGAATCGCGTGTGGATGTCTTCCGACTAGGACTTCGACGCGGGCGAACATGCCGCCTTTGAGGCGATGGTCCTTGTTCGGCAGATCGACCTCCACGGTCATGGTGCGCGTGGCGCGATTCAAGGCTTGGACAATGCGGGTGACCCGGCCCTCGAAGACCTCGTTCGGATAGGCCTCGGCGCGGACGTCGGCGCGTTGTCCGACTTGCACGAGGGGGACATCCTTCTCCACCACCTCGATCAATGTGCGGACGGTTTCGACGTCGTGTACGCTCAAGATGCCGCGCGAGACCGTCGAGGTGCTGGCGGTGGTGCCGCTCACATACGCGCCG
>CALMZY010000224.1 GCA_937870865.1 uncultured Lentisphaerota bacterium
CGAGCTCGATGACGAATCGCTGGACAAGCTGCGTGTCGTCGAGGCCGGTGGCGAGGCTCTTGCTGAAATACGCGACGAGGTTGCTGCCCACGCCCACGGTTTCGCCGTCGGCGGCCGGCTCGTGAACGAACAGGCGCACGCCGTTGCCGCCCGTGTCGACCGTGCGGATCAGCGTCGTGAAATGTCCGTCCACATCGCCCAGGGATTGGTTCGTGGATGACGTGAGTTCGCGCAGCCGGACCTTGATCGTGGCGGTGCCGGTGGTCGGAATGAGCGCGTAGTTGAACTCCCATTGCTGGTCCGGAGCGGAACCCGGCATGGGCGCGGGCACAAGGCCCTTGAGCGCCTTCACCCACGCGTTGTTGCCGTTGGCCACGCCGGTCTGCGCGTCGTCGTTGCTCGGGTCCATGTCCTCGATCTTGAACCAGGCTTCCTCAACGCTCATGTCGGAGCGCACCCTCACCCCGTACACGGAGCCGGAAAGCATCAGCCCGTCCGTGGGCGGATACAGGATCGAGCCTTCAGGCCGCTGCGTGTCGTAGTAGAATGTCTGCGTGCGTTCGCGGTAGATCGGCGTGTCGCCCGTGGCGCGGCCAAGGATCGCTTTCGTGCGCAGGACGTGCGGGCCTTCTGCGAGGCCGACTGCCATTTTGCCCCAGTCGTTGTGCGGGTAGTAGGGGATCGTTGCGGCGTTGAAGTTCGTGATCCGGAACATCGTCTCCATCCGCCGCTTCACGTCAATGTTGTCGTCGGTCCACGGGAACAGGCTCGCGGCATCGAGCTTGCACGCGCCGATCTTGTAGCGCACGACGGTGCCGGAGGGCATGGCGGGCAGCGCGGCCGTCCACCACTGCGAGGTGCTTCCGCCGTCGATGGTTCCGTTGGTGGCGAACGAGAGGGGGACCGCAAACGTGGCGCCTTTCCCCGTGCCGGCGCTGCCCTCAGGGTAATCGACGCCGTTCGTCGTGTAGTACAGCCACGCCGCCTCTGCGTTCGGGGCATAACCGATCTTCGTCCAGACCGTGACGGCCTGGCCCGTGGCCAGCTGGGGCGGCGGGTTGAACTGCAGGTTTGTCGAAACCTGGTTGTTCTGGGCGGGGTCGTGGAAATGCCACGTAACGGTCCGGGCGTCGGATAGATTCGGCCCGCCGCCCGTGTTGATGACGAAGCCGGTGGAGCCGATCGTGCAGATGTAGGTCTCGGCGCCGGGCGATCCGATGGTGTTCCGCGCGGTATCCGCAGCGGCGAATTTTTCGGCGACGCGCTGGACGTACTTCATCTGCTCGTAGCCGAGGAACTTGTCCCTGGCGATCGCGGGCGGGTTGTCGCGGTCGCCCGCCTGCTGGGTCACGATGTCCAGTTGGGAGTTCAGGTCGATGCCGCCGTCGAGCTTCATCAGGATGTTCTCGGCCGATCCGTCCGCGCGCGCGATGAACGTCAGGTTGGAGGACTTCGTGACACGGGGAATGGCGATGCTGTAGCTGTAGTCCGAGGCGTTCGCGTCGGCGAGGCTGTACGGATTGAACGCCGGGTCGCCGTTGCGCCCGTCCTTGCGCGTCACCGTCACGCTGCCGGCTTTCGTTCCGTTCTCCCAGATCATGATGGGCTGGGTTTCCTCGGTGAGCCCTTCGCCCCAGGCGAGCGGCATCTCCGGGTTGCGCCACGAGAAGACGTAGTACTTGCCCGGCGCCACGTAGATCGAGCTGTCGTCCATGTTGCGGAGCTTGCCGCCGCTCACTTTCACCTCGAACGCGCCGTCGTGGTACGAGTAGTTGAACAGCCGCGCGCCCTCCGGGAATACCGGGTCGATGTTGCACAGCGGCCAGCTCGAGATGTACTGCTTGGCCATCATGAAGACCATTGTGACGCCGCGGTCGTTGTTGCCGACGTC
>CALMZY010000225.1 GCA_937870865.1 uncultured Lentisphaerota bacterium
ATCATTAGGAAAATGCAGGAATGGGGGAATCCAGGTCGGACGGGGGTTCGATTCCCCCCGCCTCCACCAGGCTCCGTCCCGAGCGCCGCGAGGGACGGAGCCTGCGCCGGAGTAGCTGCAAGGCGGATGCGTCTGTCTGCGACAAAGCCAGGGTTTACCAGAGAAACCGCGCCAGCAGCATTCCGAGGACGATCCAGACCGGCAGGCTTTCGAGCAACGTCCGGTTTGCGGTGGTGGTGCGTTTCAGACGGCCTTGGAGTCTGCGCATTCCAAGCAGATTTTCGACACGAATCCGGAGTTGGGCCTTGTCGAAAGGTTTGGCGAGGTAATCGGCGGCTCCGATCTGGATGGCTTCGATGGCGTCCTCGATCGAGGGGTATCCCGTCAGCACGATCACTATGGCCCGTGGGTCTTTTTCCGTGATGGCCCGGGTCAAATCCATGCCGCTCATTTCCGGCATCCGTACGTCGACGATAAAAAGATCCGGCGAGTGTGACCCAAGGCGGGCCAGCATTTCCCGGCCGCTGGGAAACGCCTCGACGCCGTACCCGAACTCGTTCAGAGTCCGACCCAGCGAGTCGCGGATATTCTCGTCGTCGTCAACAATCCAGATGGTGCCGGCCATGTTCGCCTCGTTGATATCTCCGCCCTGCCTGAAAACAGGCTAACATTCGAGAACGACGATGTCCAGCGAGAACGTTCCCGGTGCGAATGGCCCATTATCTCACAAACGGGGCGAGATTCCGGGCGGTTTCCGGGTCGAGCTTTTGGAGTTCCCACCAGGCCGCGCGGGCGCGGTTCGTGTCCCCGGCCTTGATGAGGGTTACGCAGAGGTCCCTCCGGATCTGCGAGCTGTTGGTGGGGGATAGCTCGATCGCTTGTTCGAAGGCGGCGATCGATTCGTCGTAGCGGGCCATCCTGCCATACGACACGCCGAGGTTGTTCCATGCGAGGGCGAAGTGTCGATCCAATGCAACGGCTTTCTGGTAGGCCTCCAGCGCCTTGTAGGGATCGCCCGATTGGTCATACATGAATCCGAGATTGTTCCAGCCGATGGCGTCCAGCCCGTGCAAGTCGATGACTTTCCGGAATGACTCGATCGCTTCGACCGGCTGGCCGGCCGAGGCGAGCGCGGTGCCCAGGTTGTTCCAACTGTTGAAGTCGTCCGGCTTGAGCCTGACCACCTGTCGAAAAGCCGCGATTGCCTCGTCATTTCTTCCCAGGGCATGATAGGAGCATCCAAGGTCGTTCCATGCCGCGGCGATATCCGGCTTCATGCGCAGCTTGTTCTCGTGACGCTCGACGATATCGAAGATGTTGCCGAAAGCCCTTTCGGTCTCGGGAATTTTCAGCCAGGACTCCTCGTCGCTGTCCGCCATCGCCAGGGCCTGGGTGTAAACGGCAACCGCCTCCACCAGCCGTTTCTGCCGGTAGAGCACCTTGGCCAGGCTGAGCCATGCGTCACGATAGTCCGGGTCGAGCTTTGTGGCCCGCACAAACGCGGACTCGGCGTCGTTGGTCAGATTAAGCCGGAGATGGGCGAGGCCGAGGTTATTCCATGCGACGGAGTATGACGGGTCGATCGTCACCGATTGAAGAAATGCCGACCGGGCTTCCGCAACCTTGCCGTCAACGAAAAATCCGTTTCCGGTAATGACCCAGTTCACGGCCTCGTTGGAGGGGGATGTCGACGCCTGAGCCGGTGCGAAAAGTGGCAGAACAAGCATCAGAAGGCCGAGAGACAGCCCGGAGTTTCCAGGGATTGGAAACCACCGAAGGCGTTTCCGCCGTCGCGGAAGCCGAAATGTTCGCGGCCTCATGGGTTCAGCGCAATCTCGAGCGCCAGCAGGGAGTACGACGTGACGAGCACAGGGTCCGCTTCCCACCAACGCCCGCTTTCATTGAGCCAGTATCCAGCACCGGTCTTCGGATCGATCTTCTGCAGGCTGAGCAGTTTCTTGATCAGCTCCGCGCGCCAGTTGACCGCCGCGCCGGACCCGGTGACGATCCGATCCCTGCCATACGCGGCCAGCGACTTGGAGAGCACGTTGTAGAAGTAGAACAGCCCGTCGTTGCCGACGCCGGGGTTCTCCTCCAGCGTCCAGTGCCTGGACGCCCAGTCGAACGCGGAGCTGACTCGGGGATCGTCCTTGTTCACGTCGGCATACATCAGGCTGAGCAGGCCCGCGTAGGTCATGCTGCCGTACGATCGGAAGCGGAGTTCGCCCGCCGCGTTCGTATAGGTGCCCGCCTTGCTGTCCGAAGGATGATACGCGAATCCGCCGGCGTTATCGTCGTTGGTGTCGGTGGACTTGTTCTGAATCTTGCCGAGGAACTCCTGTGCGGCCTTCCAGTCGAGATCCGCGCGCGGGTCGCCCGCCTTGCGCTGGTCCTCGACATTGTCGGTGAGGCGCATCGCTTCGTAGGCCATGTAGGAGTTCGAGAGGTCCGCGTAGGGGCGGCCGGTGTCCGGATCGTAGCCCATGCCGCCGTGATAATCGTCGCCCCCGAAGTGCTGGGTGCCGGCGATGAAACGACGGGCCTTCTGAACCACCGGAACCAGTTGCGGATCGCCGACGGCGTTCAGCGAAACCATGCAGACTGCGGTGTTGTAGTTCGCGAGTCCGCCGCCCTTCTGTTCGACACTCGGCGCCGACCAGATGGATCCGTCGTCGTGGACGGACGTCAGGATGAACTTCACGGCCTTGTCGATCGCTTCCTTGTTCTGGGGCGCGCTCTTGGCCAGCACCCAGAGGGGCAGGGCGGTGAGGGCCGGGAAGTCCTTGTTGGACCAATGTCCGTCCTCGTTCTGCTGTGCGAGCAGCCAGTTCACGCCGCGATCCATTGCCGCGCGCGCCTCGTGGGCGATGGACAGGCTCAATTCCCCCGCGTCTCCCGGCTTGCCCTGGATGACCATGTCCCCGTTTGTGTCCTGCGCAACCGCGGGCACGACAGCCACCATCAGCACGATCAACGTCGCTTCAAACCGATTCATCTCGTTCCTCCGTGGTTACTCCATTAAATCCTCGATCACGACCTTCTTGATCAGGAATACCGTGGACCGACCCGGGTCTCCCCATAGCGTCTCCTGGCAACCCGTCTCCGCCAGCCGCTCGATGTTCCCTCGGACATCCTGGTGATCCGTGGTTGTGGCACGAGTCCGTTTCAGCTTGCTGAAATCCGCGATGCGCCACCACTGGATCACGCTGCCCGGTTGAAACTCATACCAATCGCCGGTGTGGGTTGAAAACTCCACCTTGCCGCCCGAAGCCTGGAAGAGGCACGCGAACCCGCGCACCTCATCCTGGCTCGTCACGCGGGCGATGAGCAGATCCCCGGGCCGCAGGGTGACCTGTTTGGGCGCCGGGTCGTCCGTGTAGTCCCCGGCGGCGACTTTCCTGTCGTTCAGATAAAGGACAAACGCGTCGTCGCCGTTGGCCCATATCTTTCCGGAAACCCCTTTTTCGGCCTTGCGACGGGCCGAATCGGGCGCCGAGTCCTTGCCTGCCGCAAGGGCCCCGCCGCACAGGAAGCCCCAAGCCATGATTACCGCCGCCAGGATGGCACGTTTCATCTCGTACCTATAAGCGTATCAAACCCCGGTTCAGTTTTGCACCGTCGCCAGGCGGTAACAAGATTTACTTTCTCTGCGAGCCGGGAATGTGTTAGGAAGTACGCCCATGAACCCCCTGCGTAAACTTTTGGGATACGACGACAAGTTCTTCAATCTGCTGGAAGCGAGCGCCGAAGAGGCGCAGAGCAGCGTTCAACTGCTGGTTGGCATGCTCAAGAAGGCGAACGGGATGCCGACGCTCGACGAATTCATCCAGACGCGGCGCAAGGACAAGCAGATCACGGAGGAGATCTCCGAACAGCTCTGCAAGACGTTCGTGACCCCTCTTGAACGCGAGGATATCGAAGCGTTGTCGATCGCGCTCTACAAGATCCCGAAAACGGTCGAGAAATTCAGCGAGAAGTTCGTCCTCTGCCACGAGCATATCTCCCAGGTCGATTTCTCCCGCCAGGTGAACATCCTGGAACAGACGACCGCCACCGTCACGGACATGGTCAAGACGCTTCGCGAGCGGGCGCATCTGGAGCGGGTCAAGGAGCAGAACGACCGCCTGCACTACCTGGAAGGGGAAGCCGACAAGCTGATGATGGCGCTGATCAAGGAGCTGTACAGCGGCAAGCACGAGCCGTTGAAGGTGATCATCATCATGGATTTGTACGAAACGCTCGAGCGCATCATCGATCGATGCCGCGACGCAGGCAACGTCATCTTCCAGATCGTGCTGAAGTACTCCTGAGGCGGCGGGACAGCGGGCATGAGCCTCATTGTCACCGTCATCCTGATCGCTCTCGTGTTCGAGTACATCAACGGCTTTCACGACACGGCCAACGCCATCGCGACGGTCGTTTCGACGAAAGTTCTCACCCCGCGCCAGGCCGTGATCATGGCCGCCGTCTGCAACCTCGCGGGGGCCATGGCCGGAGTGTCCGTCGCGACCACCATCGGCCGGGGCCTCGTGGATACGAGCTACGTGACGACGTGGACGATCCTGTGCGCGCTCCTGGCCGCCATCGTCTGGAATCTCCTCACGTGGTGGCTGGGTCTGCCGTCCAGTTCGAGCCACGCGCTGATCGGCGGACTGTGCGGCGCCACGATGGCGACGGCGCACGGCGATTGGAAGGTGATCCATTGGTCCGTCATCAACTCCGCGACAGGCGCCGCCGAAGGCCTCTGGCACAAGGTGGTTGTGCCGATGTTCGCGTCGCCCGTCTTCGGGTTCGTATGCGGCTTCGTACTGATGGGCTTTCTGCTGTTCGCCCTGCAAAAGCTGACCCCGAGGATTATCAACAAGGTCTTCGGAAGACTTCAACTGGTGACGTCCGCCTGGATGGGATTCAGCCACGGCACGAACGACGCCCAGAAGACCATGGGCATCATCGCGCTGCTGCTCTACACGGGGACCTCGAGCGGGATGTTCGACCACGTTCCCGCGTGGCTGCATTTCCTGCGGACCCCGAAGTTCGAAGTCGCGCTCTGGATCAAGGCGTGCTGCGCCCTGACCATCGCGGCAGGCACGGCCGCGGGCGGGTGGCGCATCATCCGCACGCTGGGGCACAAGATGGTGCGGCTCCAGCCGATTCATGGGTTCGCGGTGCAGACGACGGCCGCGGCGATCATCCAGATCGCAAGCCACCTGGGCATCCCTCTCTCGACCACGCACGTCATTTCCGCATCGATCATGGGAGTGGGAGCCACGAAGCGGCTCAGCGCCGTGAAGTGGGGCGTCGTCGGTCAGATGATGTGGGCGTGGGTGCTGACGATCCCCGTGACCGCGTTCATCGCGTACTGGCTGGAGCGGATCTGCATCCTGATCCGGTCGTAGACGCGATTTCGAAATCGCGCTTACCGCGTGCGGACCGGCCCGCCAACGGTCTCTACATGTCCCCGCCGCCGCCCGCCCAGTCCTCGCCCGAAAAAGCCTCTTCCAGACGAATCGACCGCGACTTGTAGTAAATATGACGGTAGAGAAGGACGATGGCGTACAAGAACAGGAGCGGCAGGACGATGACCACTCCCACGTAGTTCAGCAGGGACAGGATGCAGTACGTCATGTTGGTGAACCCGCCGGGAATTCCCGCCGCCCAGGGCGGTGTGAAGACGGGCGTCGGGGCGAAGGCGTTCATGTTCCACAGGATAATGGCCGCCGAGATGTAGTTGACCATCAGGTTGGGGAAGGGGGACGCCGACGTGCACCAGCGCCAGCCCAGCGAACGGAACTTGGTCCACGGAGGAAACAGGTTCGACCCGAGGTGCCCGGTCTGGTCGACGAACACGTGCGCCCAGAACGCGAGGATGGAAATGAAGAACGCGTTGACCGCGAACGGATTGGCGAACGCGGCAAGGTTCCCGGCGAACAACGCGCCCCAGTCCGCGAACAAGGCAAAACCGATCGGGCCCATCAGCAGCCCCAGCGTGATGCTGTGCGTCCAGCGGCGATGCCACGGGATGAAGTCGATCCGGACACGGCCATCCTTCTGCGGAATGAATTCGAAATCGGGGCCGGAGAAGATGCCGACCTCGGCATCCGAGTAGTACGTGTTGTTCACATCGGCCTTGAACGATGCAATATGGCCGCGGGTGGGAACCGGCATGCTGTTCGGGAGCGCGGGCGCTTCCTTCGCAAACTTCTCGAGCACCGCGATGGGCCCATCCTTCTCGACGGCCCGCTTCTTCGACTCCTCGCCCGGCATATTCTCACCGCGCCCCATGCAGTGGCTCATCGTCTTGAGCGGGCCGATCACGCACGACACCTGCTTCTTCCGGTCGTCGATCATCACCGCGTAGGTGCGGTAGTAGTTGGTCGAGAAGCGAAGGATGTCCAGTTTCACCCGCACGGGCCGGCCGGTCGCCGCGGCCTCGTCGATGGCCTTGGCGATCGTCTCCGCCGCGGCGGCGGGGTCGAGGTTGTCCTCCGTGATACGGACCCGGTAGTCGTGCTTCCAGAAATAGCGCGCGAACTTGAAATCGAGCGTGTCGCTCATGATTCCGAAAAGGCCGCCGAGGAGGATGAGGTACGACTTGTCGTCGTACGCGCTCCGCACGGCGAGCGGGAAGCAGGAGGCCGTGGCCACGCCCACGAGGAAATGTGTGATGCCTTTCATGGGAGAAGCCCTCCGGGGCAAAGAGGTGGAGTGATGGAGTGGTGGAGTGATGGGGAACGGAAAAACATTAGTGTCCTGGTCTTCATCACTCCATTACTCCATCGTTCCTCTTCATCTGAAACCCAGCCAGATCGCGACCTTCGACCCGACGCCGGCCATGTTCAGGCTGACCGGGACCAGCAGCACCGCGAGGAGAGGAATTCTCCGCGTGTGCCAGAAATTCGGCACGAGTCCCAGCGCGGTGGCCACCAGCATCATGACCACGCCGCGCCAGCCCGTAACGCCCCACACAATCGCTGTCAGCAGGACCATGGACCCGAGCGAGATATGCCGGAAGTCGACCTTCTGCGTGATGGCCCCGCACATCCGCGCAAAGAGCGGCAGGATCGCCATGGATGCGGCGCCGGCCAGCGCGATGATGCCGGAGATCAGGTAGTACTGTTCCGTGGTTTCCGGCACGAAGAACAGGCTGATGTTGATCGCCGCGCCGCCGCGCCGCATGTACACATCCGGCATGAAGAAGAGCACCAGCGCGCCGATGTAGTAGAGGACGCGCGCGGCGCCGCCGCCGATGATGAACTGCTTGTCGCCGGCCGACGCCGTGGCGTGCGCGCTCATCAGGAGCGCCGGGCCGGGCGTCAGCCCCGGCGTCAGGCTGGAAAACATTCCGGCCACCACGCCGGTCAACGCCCCGCGCGCGACGTCGTGCGTCGCGGCGTCCACGCTCGACGCGTAATGCTGCGGCGGGATTTTCGCCCGGCTGATCACCGTCATGATCTGGCTGGAAAGCGCGAACAGGCCGATGAAGACCGGCATCAGCGACTGAAACGCGCTCTGCACCGGAATGATCGTGTTGTAGAAAACGAACATGCCGAGGACCGCGGCGGCCGCAAAAACAAAAAGCCCCATGCCGAGCTGGCCCCATCCGTCGCGCAGGCGCTGGCCGACGGTTTTGCCCACGCCGTGGTCCTTCGGCCATTCGCTGATCAGGATGAAGAGACTGACCAACCCCAGGATCCAGTAGATGTGGGGGCGGATGAGTTCCCTCAGCAACCCGATGGCGCCGGTGACGAACGGGAAGACCCCCGCGATCAGGAGGAGGGCGATCAAGGACCCGAAGCCGCCCAGCATGACCGCTTCGAACCCGCGGCCCTCGTACAGGAACCGCTCGTGCGGAAGCATCATGGATCGGAAGCTGTCGTCGCACGGTTGGAAGAACTGGCTCGACACCGTGAAGAGCACGGCGAACCCGACGACCATGCCCATGATGAAGCAGGTGGTCAACAGGGGATCCATGGCCTTGAAAAGGTCGATGGCCGCGAACGCGAGCAGCATGGTGAACGCGATGACGTTGTAGATGTGCAATCCCGGGATCATCGAAAAGACGGCGGCGACCGCGACGCCCACCAGGGCAACAAGGCAACACTGCATGACGAATGCGAATTCCATGATTTACCTGGCTGCGTTTTCCCGGACGGCGGCGACCGCCTCGTCGTCGCCGAACGGAGTCTTGATCTCCCAGTAGCCCTTGGCTTCGTAGAAAAGGAACTTTCCGCGGACGGACACTTTTTGACCCACGTTGAACTTCGTTCCTTCGTAGCCGAACACGGTCAGTTCCCGGTCGGGCTGTTTCGCGTCCGCAATCCGCAGGACGGGCGTCCCGTCGCCGGTGCCGGCGATGACCGCATGGGGAACCCGTACATTCTTTCCGCGGTAGATTTCGGGCGAATCGAGCAATTCCGTTACGGTGGCCTCGATCTCGCCGCCCTCGGCGGCGGGTGTCTGCGCAGAGGCCCGCTCTTTGACGACGATGAACTTCGGGCTGCTCACGCTGAGATGCCGGTATCCCTCGCCGGCGAAAAGGGAGGCGGCGACCTCGACCAGATCGCCCTTCCTGATCGTGGGTTTCTGGTTTACGAAATCAGCGGCGGCTTCACCCTCCAGGCGGGCCGTGATCTTGCGGAGGTCGGTGTTGACGAACGGGGAATCCGGGTCCTCCAGTT
>CALMZY010000226.1 GCA_937870865.1 uncultured Lentisphaerota bacterium
CGACTCCGCGTACAGCGTCTCAAGCATCTGCAGGACGGAGTAGTAGTCCACGTTGTGCTCCGTCGAGAAAATCTTGGTCCAGTCAGGCCCCCAGCCCATCCCCATCGAAATGCCGCCGCGCTCGCCGTCCGGGAAACGATAATACGTCAGTTCCTTCCTGCACCAGTCGATGATGTCGAGGGTGAACTCCAGGTAGCGGGTGTTGCGCGTCAGCTTCGCATGGTTCAGCGCGGCAATCGCGACCCAGAGAATCGGACCGGCGTGCATGCGGTCTCCGTCGCCGCCCATCGCCAGATCGTCCTTCGTGTAGTTGTCGTTCACCTTGTAGGAGTTGTAGAGGCCGCGGGTACCGTTCTTCTCCATGTAGAACTCCCGCTCAAGCAAGTTCAGAATCCGTTCCGCATCCTCCTGTTGCCCGTTCAGCAGGAAGCCCATGATGGCCAGGGCCAGGTCGTACGTGTACGCGCCGTCATCGAGGTACCCGAGTTTCTGGTGATAGACGTCGTGGAACCGGCCCGTCTCGTTGGCGAACGACGTGGTCGCCGTGTCCGAGAAGCTGGGCAAAAGCCCGGACCGCGACTTGCGCGACTCGAGGAAGGCGCTGATCTCCCGCTTGACGCGATCCGTGTCGAACGAGAGCGGGGGCGCGACGGTCTTCATGGGGTCCGCTCCGGCTGTCTTGCGTGCGTCGGCGGCGACGACATCTGTCGCGAGACAGCCCGCAAAGAAAACCGCCAGCAGGGCCGTGCAAAGCCTTTCCGTGCGGCACTCCGCCCGCCTCCACGGCACAACGCGGGGCCGTTCACCGAAACCTGTTCTTGTCTCTATGGCAGACTCAACCATGCGAATCCCGGTCCTGTTCTGCGGAAGAGCCGAAATCCTCTGCGAGGCGGAAGGTCCGGCACCTGCCCGGATACGGCGAGTTCCATCCGCCCCGCCGAAGCATTATTCCCGCTCACTCCGTGTATTTCACGTCGTCCAGATAAAACACGCAGCCGTACGGATTCAGATCCTGCTTCAGCGTGAAGCCGAAGCCAGTGGCGATGTAGAACATCTGCTTGCCGGTCAGTGGCAGGGTATACTCCGTCCACTCCTTGTTCAAAACGATCGGCCCCGTCGAAATTGCGTCCGAGTCCGGGTAGTTCGCGGCCGCGCCACCCGCCGTGAACTCGATGATCTCCCCGCCCTTTTCGCCCCGGGCCCAGAACGTGATGTTTCCTGCCTTGCTGAGGTTGTAGCCGCCGTCATACGTTCCCCAGTTGTTGGCCGGGTTCTGCCACACCGCACCCGCCCAACCGTTCTTGCCCTGCCCGGCATACTGAATCTTCATCGTCGGGTAGCCTTCCGCAAGGCAGTCAGTGTAGCTGCCGGCGACCTTCAGATCCTCTCCGTCCCCCATGAATCCCGACAGAGCGAAGTTGACCACGGGCGGGAGCACCCGGTTGTTGAAAACGTAGAACGGCATCGAAACGGCTGCTTTTTCCGCGTACGGCCGCTTCTCTGTGGATGCGGTGGGCCGCGCCGCGGGCTCCAGCTCCTTCGACGACTGCTTCCTCTGCTGAAGGACGGGGTAGTCCCCCGCAAAGCTTTCCGTCGATGCAGGTCCCAACCACATGCAGACCATGGCGGCCGCAACGGGACCCAACACACACCTGCTCACCTGCTGTAGACTCTTCATCTGCCATCTCCTTTCGCCTGATCCACTGCTCCTTGTTCGTACCGAATATCATCCAGATAGAAGATGCATCCATCGGGATTCATCTCCCGGCTCAAGGTAAAACCGAAACCCGTGCTGATGTAGCGCATGTCGTTCCCCGAAATATCCAACACGTACTGCATCCACTCGTTGCTCAACTTCACGGGCCCCGTGGAAAGGCTGTCGGAATCCGGATACGTGCCGGCCGTGCCGCCGCAACTGAAGGTGACGATCTCCCCGCCCTTGTCGCCGCGCGCCCAGAACGTGAGCGCGTTCGCCGGCCCCAGGTTGTAGCCGCCGTCAAACGCCCCCCAGCTGTTCGCCGGGTTTTGCCAGACAGCGCCCGCCCATCCGAGGGAGCCCTGGGGCGCGTACTTCACCTTGAGCGCCGGGCGGCCCTCGTACAACATGTTGCTGTAGCCACCGACCGCGATCACGTCGGCGATGTCACCCATGAATCCCGACAACGCAAAATTGCGCGGCGGAGGGACCACGGAGTTGTTCATCACGTAGAAGGGCAGACGGACGCTCTCTCCCTCCTTGAACGGCATGCGGCCCTGCTTCAGGGAGGGCTGGCGCACCACTTTCATATCGCCGCTTTTCGAAGCAGGCGTTTTCGGGCTTTCGCACCCGCACAGCGCTGCGAAGCTGATCGCGGATACCGCCAGGCAGCCCGCCACAAAACCCGCCCGCCCATGGTGTTGTTTGATGAGGTTCATTACTCGTACCGCACATCATCCAGGAAGAAGGTGCATCCGTCCGAATTCAACTCCCGCTTTGCCACGAAACCGAAACCCGCGCTGATATAGCGGGTGTCGACACCCGTCAGATCCACCACGTACTCCATCCATTGATCCGAAAGCTCAATCTCCCCCGTGACAAGGCTGTCCGAGTCGGGATAATTAGCCGCCGTCCCGCCGCAGGTGAAAGACACAACCTCGCCGCCACGAGCCCCGCGCGCCCAGAAGTTCAGCGTCCTGGCGGCGCGCAGATTGTATCCGCCGTCGGCCGTGCCCCAGTTGTTGGCCGGATTCTGCCAGACGGCGCCGCTCCAGCCCATGGAGCCTGCGGGCGCGTACGAAACGCGAAGCGTCGGATAGCCGTCCCTCAACATCGCCGCGTAGGCGCCGGAGATTCTGAGATCCGTTGAATCACCCATGAACCCCGACAACGCGAAGTTCATGACCGGCGGAAGAATCCGGTTGTTGAGCACGAAGAAAGGCATGGGTTGCTCGGGCTTCTGCCGGTACGGCTTCTTATCGACCTCCGCCGTGGGTCTTGTCACAGGCTTCAGCTCGGCGCCGGGCGCGGACCGCACCAGGACACTGGCCTTGCGCTTCGCGACCGCCAATATTGGAGACGCGGTTGCAGCCGCCGGCGCCGCGGGTTGCTCCTCAAACGTAAAGGGTGACGCGGGAACGGAGGCGGCAGCGTCCTCCTGGGCAAGAACAGGCATCGATACCATCAGAACACCCATCGCAACAGCCAGACAGACTCTCACAACGACCTCCCTGGTTATCTTGTTATTCCGTGTAGCAGACCTCATCGAGATAGAACGCGCAGCCGTTCGGATGCTGGGGTTGCTTCAGCACAAATCCGAACCCGGAGCTGATGTACGAGAGATCGGCGTTCGACACGTCCAGCACGTAGTGCTTCCACTGCGGCGTCAGCTTGATTTCACCCGTTGTCAGCCCATCCGAATCCGGAAACACGCTGGACGCTCCCCCGAGGATGAACTCCACGACCTCACCCCCCTTGCTCCCTTTTGCCCAGAAACTGAGCTTCTTTGCGTTCTTCAGATTGTAACCGCCGTCCACAGTGCCCCAGTTGTTGGCCGGGTTCTGCCACATGACGCCCGCCCACCCGGCCTCGCCCATCGCCGCGTACTTCACCTGAAGACAGGGATAGCCCGGAGTCCTCGTGCCCGCGTACGCGCCGGCCAGACGAATATCCGATACATCCCCCATGAAGCCCGACGCCGCGAAGTTGTCCACCGCGGGAAGCAGTCGGTAATTGATAATATGGAAAGGCAGCTCCACCGGGGCCCGGTCCACATGAGCCCTCCGCGCCTGCTCCTTCTTCGGGCGGGGCGCCTGTTCCATCAGGTTCGTGAAGGCTCGCCGCTGCATCAACACCGTATTCTGCTGGGCTTGCGCCGGCGCCCAAACCGCCAGAAAAAGGGACCCCGCCAGCGCAAAGACAACGACCCGGGAGCACCGCCACGGGAAACATCCTTGGGTCCGTTTTTTCATTTCACGTCTCTCCTCTTTTTCATCGGCTACTGTCGCGCATCCTGCGATCACTCGAAGTATCCCACCTGATCCACGAAGAACACGCACCCCTTGGGGTTGTCCAACTCCGTGACCACGAATCCAAATCCGGTGCTGATGTAGCTGAGATCGGCATCCGACAGGTCCAGCGCATATCTCTTCCATTCATTCTTGAGAGTGATGGGACCTGTGCTCACCGTGGCGGAATCCGGGTATTCACCGCCGGCACCCCCCATCTTGAATTCAACAATCTCTCCACCCGACTGCCCCCGTGCCGAAAACTCGATCCTGCGTGCGTACGAAAGATTGTACCCGCCGTCCGGCTTGCTTCCCCAGTTGTCCGCCGGGTTCTGCCAAACCAGCCCCGCCCATCCGCCTCTCCCGCCGGGAACGTAAACCACTTTGATGCAAGGCGTGCCTGCCTGCAGAACATTGGTGTAGCCGCCCATGACGCGCAAACAACTCACATCCCCCATGTACCCCGATGCCGCGAAATTCCGGGGCGGCGGTTTCACCGCATTGTTGTGAACATAGAAAGGAAGACTGACCCGCAATGAATTCGTTCCGCGCGCCTCGACGGCCGAACCATACGGAGACAGGAAAACCGTGTCATCGTTCCCCTGCGCAAATGTCCCGATGACAAGCCCGGGCGCCAGAAGAAGAAGCGCCCCGATGTGCAAGCGCACTCGCCTTCCTGCTGCAACTTCACGGTACAACGTCTTCATACTTCTCTTCAGCGGTGCAAGCGATTGCACGTCTCTCCATGCTTCCGCCCCACACACATGCCCTGGATTAATTCGCGGAAAGCGCTTCGCCCACTAACAGTAAACAGATCCACAAGAACTGTTTAGAGTTCGCAACAATCCGCGGACAAAAAACAAACACCAAAGAACGGGACCGCATCCAATTCCAAAAGCACTCATCCCCCTCAGATCGCACAATCTTGAATAAAGGGTGGAATAACAACTCCTGCCTGCGACTCTTATCTGCAATCGATTGCACATATACAAGCCATCCAAGCTAAACCACAACAAACCATTTGCCAGATGCTTACAACAGGAATGCAAATCATTCGTGCTGTACTATGCAAGCGTTAGCATGCATAATAGCCAATGTTTACAGGGTGTCAATCACAAAAGCTTGCTGTATTTCACATTTTTCTGGATGAAACAAAGAGTGCAGCCATGCCAATACATGTATGTATCTATTTAACCAGCAATTATTTGCACATAAAACCGCTCCCAAGCTACCCTTCAAAGGCGATCTCTGATACAGTGCAATCAAATGGGCACAAACGCTTCTGACGCTCCACATTCCCAAGTAATTGTGATCGGGGCCGGACCCGCCGGGATGTTGTCTGCAATTTCTGCAACGATTGCAGGTGCGCGCGTGACAATTGTCGAACATTTGGATCGGCCCGGCGTGAAGCTCCTGGCAACGGGAGGCGGGCGGTGCAATCTCACGAACACGCTCGACACGGAAACGTTCATGCACTCTTTCGGGAAGAACGGGCGTTTCATGCAACCCGCACTCGAGGAAATGAGCGCCTCAAGACTGCGTTCGTTCTTCGCCGATCACAACGTGCCGACGGTTTCACCCGACGGATTCCATGTCTATCCCCTCTCCAATTCGGCCGTGTCCATCCAGCAGGCGCTGAAGCAATGTTGTGCATCGCTTGGCGTGAACCTTCTCCTCGGCACGGAGGCCTCATCGCTCGTGATTCGCGACTCCTCCCTCGCCGGCGTGACGACCTCCGCGGGCGAGTTGCCCGCCGCCAGCGTGATCCTCGCGACCGGAGGCCGCAGCTATCCGGATCTCGGGGCGACCGGATCGGGCTACGCGCTCGCGGTTCAGGCGGGACACACGATCGTCGAACCCCTTCCCGTCCTTGTTCCGCTCTTCACGCGTGAGACGTGGCCGCGCGAACTGTCCGGCGTCAGCCTCCAGGGAGTTCATGCGCAGATTGACCTGCCGAGGCTGCGCACCGACGGCTGCACCGGCGACCTGCTGTTCACCCGGACAGGCGTCTCCGGCCCGGTCATTCTCGACCTGTCGCGCGAAGCGGTCCCCCTGCTCCGCGAACACGGCGAGGTCCCCCTCCGCATAAACCTGGAGCCCGCGACATCCCCCGCAGTATGGAATTCCCGCTTCGAAAACTGGTCGTCGGCCCATGGCCGCAAGAGCGTGTTCAGACTGCTCGACCAGCATCTGCCGTCGTCCCTCGCGCGAATCATTCTCCGCATCGCGGATGTGAGCGAGGAGACAACCGCCGCAGGGTTCCGCCGGTCGCAGAGGGATGCCGTCCTCGAACGGCTGACGAAGCTGCCGTTGGCGGTCACGGGCGCCGGAGGGTTCGACAACGCGATGGTGACGCGCGGCGGCATCCGCCTGCGCGAGGTCGATCCAAAGACCCTGCAGAGCCGGATCACACGCGGGCTTTTTTTTGCCGGCGAGATCCTGGACCTCGACGGCCCCTGCGGCGGGTATAACCTGCAATGGGCGTTTTCCAGCGGATGGCTGGCCGGTCGGTCCGCCGCGGGTAAATGAGCTTGCAGCCGCGCCGGCGGCGCGGGAATCTACGTCGTGAACAGGAAAGGAATATCCACATGAGAATTCTGCTTCTTGCGCTGCTTGCCTTTGCCCTCAGCACCGCGTGCGCCCATGCGGGACAGAAACCGACCGCCGGTAAGCGCATGCAGCATGCCGACCGAAACGATGACGGCGTGGTGACCGCTCCTGAAATGAAAAAGGAAAAACAGTGGGAGCATGTGCAACGCTCGACCGTGAATCAGCCGTGGGAGGAACGAGCCGACACGGACCATGACGGCCGGGTTGAACCCGTTGAGGCCCGTGCCTATCGGCTGCAGGTCATCGATGTCAACAAGGACGGCTCGATCTCGGTCGAAGAGCGACGTGCGTACTATGGAAGCTGGAAGCGGGTCGTGAGCAACGACGCGGAACGGAAGTATGACGCGAACGGAAACGGATCCCTCGAATGGCCCGAAGCCCGCGAGTATCTGAAAGACCGGCTCACAATCATCAATACCGACGGAAAGGCCATCGTGGACTCGGACATCGAAAGGGAATTCGACGATAACCGCGATGGCGTGATTGATGGAGTCGAGGCCGCACAGCTCAAGGAAGCGCTGGACTAATTTGGTTCACGGGTCCCGGTTTCCGACGCTGAGCCTGCCTTGCATAACCCTGAACAGGGAACCGGGAACAGAATCAGAACTTCTCCCAGTGCAGGACCCGATCCAGACCGCGCTTGGCGTAGGTCTTTGGTTCGCCGTCCGCATATCCCAGCGCAAGCAGAGAAACGAGATTGTAGTTGGCCGGCACACCCAGCAGGTTGAGGATGCTTGTCGCGTACGCTTTCTTGTCGCCCGCAACCCAGCACGACTGGACGCCCAACGCCGTCGCCGCGAGCAGGATATTCTCCGTGGCCGCGCATCCGTCCTCGAGATAGTACTTCGTCGCTTTGCAGATAACCGCGATACACGCACCTGCATCGATGATGAACTTGCCTGTATCTGTGGTCTCACCGACTTTCCGGAGCATCTCGCGATCGGTGACGACGACGAATTCCCACGGCTGTTCGTTGCGGGCCGTCGGCGCCAGGCGACCGGCATCCACCACCTTCTCAAGCACATCCATGGGAATCGGTTTCGTATTAAACTTTCGAATGCTGTGCCGGGCGGAAATGGCTGTCAGCGTATCCATAAATGCACTCCTTCCTGAGATGCAGCTTTCATAAGCCACAACGCGCAAACTGGCAAGTTGTCTCTGAAAAAGCCTGTCCAAAAGATCGCTCGATTCACTATATATAGTAGTTGCGCGCCGGGGGCACACTTGTTATAGAGTGTTTTCGTTTTGAATCTTCGATCGATGCAGAACATTGCAGGATTGAGAATCAGCCTTGGAGCTGTGCTGTAAGGAGGGTGTTGCGCTTTGTACCTCAAGAGCCTTGAACTGGTTGGCTTCAAAAGTTTCGCGGAACGTACCCGACTTGAATTCGAACCCGGCATGACGGCCATCGTGGGGCCGAACGGCTGCGGCAAGAGCAACATCTCCGACTCCGTCCGCTGGGTTCTCGGCGAGCAAAGCGCCAAGGCCCTGCGCGGCGCGAAGATGGAAGACTGCATTTTCAACGGCACGGAGACCCACAAGCCGCTCAGCATGGCCGAGGTCTCCATCACCCTCGCCGACTGCGAGAAGGCCCTCGGCACGGAGTTCAACGAGGTGACCATCACCCGGCGCGTCTTCCGCACCGGCGAAGGCGAATACTTCATCAATAAGACGGCCTGCCGCCTCAAGGACATCCAGAGGCTGTTCATGGACACCGGCATCGGCACCAATTCGTACTCCCTCATGGAGCAGGGCCGCATCGACCAGATTCTCAGCTCCCGGCCGGAAGACCGCCGCGAGGTGTTCGAAGAAGCCAGCGGCATCACCAAGTTCAAGGCCGACAAGAAAGAGGCGATCCGCAAGCTGGAACACACCGAGGCCAATCTCATCCGGCTGGCCGACATCATCCGCGAAGTCCGCCGCCAGATCATCTCGCTCCAGCGGCAGGCGGGGAAAGCGAAACGCTACAAGGAATTGCAGGAGAAACTGCGCGGCTTCGACATCTACGCCACGCGGGAACGCCTGAACCTCCTCAGCCAGGAAGTCGGCACGCTCGAGTCGCGCCTGTCCTCCGTGACCGAGCAGGAGGAAGCCGTTCGCGCGGACGTTGACCAGAACGAACAGCAGGCCGCGCAGACGCGTGCCGAACTGAACACGTTCGAAAAGCAGATCTCCGACGCCATGGAAGCGGCGGTCCAGGCCAAGAACGAACTGGATCGCGCCCGCGAGCTGATCGGGATCAACCAGGATCGCATCCGCGAACTCAAGGACCTGTCCGAACGCGACACCCGCGACTGCGAAGAGGCGCGCAGCCGCCTGGACCAGCACCGCGTTTCCCTCCAGGAACTGCTGGCCCAGTTGAAGGACATCATCGCCGCACGCGACCTCGCCGAGAAGGACCTGCAGGGACAGAACGAACAGCTGGTCAAGCTGGACGCGGAGTTGGATCAGTCCCGCAAGGGGCTCCACGAACTCGGAGCCGAATCCGTGGACCTGGAGAGCCGGTTTTCGAAACTGCAGAACGAGCTCTA
>CALMZY010000227.1 GCA_937870865.1 uncultured Lentisphaerota bacterium
TGAAGAAGATCAAGCTGGAGGTCGCGGTGAACGAGGAGTTCGTGAAGCCGACGATAGACGCGATCATCGGCGGCGGCAGGACCGGCGCGGTCGGGGACGGCAAGATCTTCGTTCTCGACCTGAAGGAATGCATCCGGATCCGCACCGGCGAAACCGGCGGCGTGGCCATCGGGTAGGGCGTTCCGCGTTCGCCAATAGTGTGGCGGAAACAAGCCGCGCGACTATACTGTCCGCATCATGGACACCTTCGACGCGATTTCGAGACGCCGCTCCATCCGGAAATTCAAATCCGATCCGGTTCCGCGCGAGCTGATCACGCGCTGCCTGGAAGCCGCGCGGCTTGCGCCGTCCGGCACGAACTGCCAGCCGTGGAAATTTCTCGTCGTTCGCGACGCGGACAAGCGGCGCGAAATCATGGACGCGTCATTCGGCCAGCCGATGTTCGGCCAGGCGCCGGTGGTGATCGTCCTTCTCGGGGATGCCAAGGCATACCGGAAACGGTTTCGCACCGGACAGGAGCTGATGGAGGCCGGTGCTCTCACGCGCGAAGACGGCGATCGCGCGATGGCGGCTTACAAGGAGATGAAGTCGGTCAACGACGATTCCACCGCGATCATCATGAACTGTGTGCTCGCGGGCGAGAACATGGTCCTCGAAGCGACCGAGCTGGGGCTGGGATCCTGCTGGGTCATGCTCTTCAGAAAAGACCGGATTTCCGAGGTTTTTCACCTTCCCAAGCACCTTTTTCCGGTCGCGCTGATCCCCCTCGGATACGCCGATCAGGACCCGCCCGCGCGGCCGCGATACCCGCTTGGCGAGGTCGCGTTTGATGAGTCGGTTGCGAAGGCGTGGGAAGAAAACTGAGCGGATCAGCCCGCGGCGGCGACGTGCTTCTCGGCCTGCGAACGCGTGTCCGTGATTCCCTCGTCGGCCCGGCGGCAGGCTTCCAGCAGAAGCGGCATCGTCCGGCTCTCGATGGTCTTCGGCGGCGGCGTGGTGTTCTCGTTCAGAAATTCGAAATGGCCGTCGGTGATTCCCACCATTGAATACACAGCCTCTTCATCCTTCCTGCCCCGGTATCGTGCGGAGATGATTTCGCCTTTCTCGAAGAACGCGCGGCCCGGCTCGCCGTCCAGGTCTTCGATGGTCAGCATGCCGGTTTGCTGGGTCCCGTTGAGAAGCTGGATGAGTTCCGGGATCCGGAGGGCGCGGAGCAGGCCGGAGAAATGGCTTTGCTTCTGCGTTGCCGGTCCGGAGCTGGAACTGAGGATCTGGTCGTGAAGCACGAACAGGAACTTCTGTGTGGACACGCCGATCTCGTCGCCGGGGAGGAGGCCGAGCGGAGAGCCGATGCGTTCGCGATTGACCACCGTGCCGTTCATGCTCCCGTAATCCTTGATGAAGAAGCGCCCGCCCCGCGCATAGATCACCGCGTGCTTCCGGCTCACGCCCTCGTCGTTGATGACGATGTTGCAGGTCTCCGGATCGCGGCCGATCACGTACTCGCGGTCGCTCGCGAGGGGGATCGTTTCACCGTTCAGGAACAAGGCGGGTTGGTGCCGGGAAATGAAGACCCAGGTCGGCGCCGCGAGCGTCGCCTTTCCCACGAGGCTGGTCACGGGTTCTTCGTGTTTATGTGCGTTCGGCATTTTGAGCCCTGTACTCTATGACCCTTCCCTCGGCTCCATCAATACCCTGCAGGGCTGCAGTCTGTTAAGAAGCGCGCGTGAACGCAAGGGGGCTGCGGAGCCGGCGCGCGGACGGAGGCGCGGCGACGCGGCGCGGCGCGCGCATTGCCGCGACGTTGCAACTGCCTTGCCGCGCGCGACTTCCGAAAAGGGATATCTCCGGGGCTCTGTTGCCACTTGCATCCGATGGCGAAGTCTTGATATCAACCAACGCCTGTTCGCCGGGGCATCCAGCCTCCGACACGAAGAAGGAAAAGGTTACACCATGGCAAAGACAGCAGTACTGAAAGGCAACATGCTCATCGCGCAGAGCGGTGGGCCGACCGCGGTCATCAACCAGAGCCTCGTCGGCGCGATCGAGGAGGCGAAGAAGCACAAGGAAATCCAGCACATCTACGGATCGCTGCACGGGATCAAGGGCATCCTCGAAGAGAACTTCATCGATCTCCGCAAGGAGAGCAAGCAGACCCTCGACGCCGTCGCGAACACGCCGTCGTCCGCCTTGGGCTCGGTCCGCAAGAAGCCCACGCCCGAAGATTGCGTGAAGCTTTTCCACGTGATGAAGAAGTACAACGTGCGCTTCTTCTTCTACATCGGCGGCAACGACTCCGCCGAGACGACGCACATCATCAACCAGGAAGCCCAGAAGGCGAACTTCGAGCTGCGCTGCTTCCACATCTGCAAGACCATTGACAACGACCTGCGCGAGAACGATCACACCCCCGGCTTTGCCAGCGGCGCGAAGTTCGTCGCCATGGCGTTCATGGGCGACAATCTCGACAACCGCGCGCTGCCCGGCGTGAAGATCAACGTCGTCATGGGCCGCCATGCCGGATTCCTCACCGCCGCCTCCGCGCTGGCGCGTGTGTATCCCGACGACGGGCCGCACCTGATCTACCTGCCGGAGCGGGCGTTCAACGTGGAGAAGTTTTTGGCCGACGTGAAGCGCGTGTACGAAGAGAGGAAGCGCTGCCTGATCGCCGTATCGGAAGGAATCTCGGACGAACTCGGCGCGCCGATCGCGGCCCGATTCTCGAAGGAGATGGACACGCACGGCAACATCCAGCTCAGCGGCAGCGGCGCGCTCGGCGACCTGCTCGCGAACGAAGTGAAGACGAAGCTCAACATCTCGCGCGTGCGCGCCGACACGTTCGGCTATCTCCAGCGCTCGTTCCCCGCCATCGTATCGGCGAACGACGCCAAGGAAGCGCGCTCGGTGGGTCGTGAAGCCGTGAAGCTGGCCTGCAGCGGGAATGTCGACGGCAGCGTCGCGATCCGTCGGAAGCCCGGAAAGACGTACAAGGTGTTTTTCGAACGCGTTCCGCTGGAGAGTGTTGCGAAAGAAACCCGACACATGCCGGATGACTTCATCAACGCCGACGGGAACGACGTGACCAGGGAGTTCATCAGCTACGCCGCCCCGATCGTCGGGCCCCTTCCGAAGATCGGGCGCTTCAAAGGCGTGAAGGTCGCGAAGAAGTAAATCCGCCTCTGACGATTCAACAAGAACGGGCGTCCCGATGCTGCATCGGGACGCCCGTTTGCTTTCTGGGGCGCCGCGCGCGTCGGCCGGACTTTTCCAACGTTTGGAAAAACGGCGTCGAGATTTTCCAAGCATCGGAAAAAAGCCATGATCACACTTCGCAAAGTGTGATCATGGCGGGGGAGAGGCGAATCCGTTCGTTGACGCGTCACGTCACGTTCAACAGCGCAACTTCCGGCCGACAGTTGAACCGCAGGCTGAAGAGATTGCCGATCCCGCGGGTTGTGTAAATCAGACGGCCGTTCCATTCGTTGAGGCCGTACACGTGCCGCCGGTCGGCGATGGGGGCGAAGGGCGTGCCGATGAGGGGGAGGTCGAGCTGTCCGCCATGCGTGTGTCCGCAGAGCATGAGGTCCCACGCGTGCGCGCGAAGAAGTTCTTTCGAGTCCGGATTATGGGCCAGCACAATGCGAGCCGGCGCGCCGTCACCGCCGCCGGAAGGGAATGCCGCAAGGGGTTTTGTCTCGCGTGCCCAGAAGTCGCCCAGTCCGACCAATTCGATCGGGGTGCCGCGGATGCGAATCGTCTCGGACGAATTGTGCAAGACGGTCACATCCGACGCGCGCAGCAGATCGAACAGTTCCCCCAGGTTTGGATATCCGCCGTAGGGGATGACCCAGCTGCCGCCGTCGTGGTTCCCGGGGCAGGCGTAACAAGGACAGCGGTCGGAGAGCCGTTTCAAGGACGCCACGTAAATGTCCCGATCCGGAATTCTCTGCGTGTAGAAATCACCTGTCAGGCACACGAGGTCCGGCTTGCAGGACAACCCCAGTTCGAAAGCGTCCCGGATGAACGAATCCGGCACGTCGTCCGATGCGTGCATGTCGGACAGGTGAAGGATTCGGACGGGTTCGGGAAAACGCGTTCGCGGCAGGCGCACATCGACCCGGGACAGCTTCAGGCCGGAAGGCTCCAGGAAACGCATATCCACGAAAGCGCCTGCGCCGGCCAGCGCGCCCAGGGCCATGAAGCGGCGTCGTGTCATCAATGTGGACATATGCCTGTTTCGACATCCCGGCGGGGACTTCGCTCAATCCGATGCAGAGCCCGTCATTCAGGTCGGCGTCCAACGTCGCGGACGGTCACGGTTGCCGAGGGCTTGTTTGTTTCGCCGGCGTAACCCTCGATGATGTACTCGCCCTGCGCGACTCCCGGACGAATCACCACGGTGTATGGAGCCGGGGG
>CALMZY010000228.1 GCA_937870865.1 uncultured Lentisphaerota bacterium
GACGGACTTGGCCATGATCTCGAGGCCGATCAACAGCTTGATGATGTTGCGGCTCGCGAAAAGGCAGTACAGCCCGATGAAGAACAGCAGGCCGACGAAAGACATATACATGACGGGCGAGCCCATGTCGTTTTCCTTACTTCTTCAAATCCTTGTCTTTTTCCGTGTCGCGCAGGAGCGCCAGCACTCCAAAAACACCCCCGAAAATCACGGCGATCTGGCCCACGATGTCCAGCGCGCGGACGCCCCACAGCGTATCGCCGAACGTTTTCGCGACGTTGCCGTCTCCGGCCGGGACGTTGTGGAACAAGGCCTTCATCACGGCGAGGTCGATCAGGCCGAAGAGGAGGAGCCCGAGCACGAACACGTAGAGGGGCCAGGAGGACTCCGTATCCTCGTGTTCCCGCGTGAGCGCGATGGTCGAGACGAACAGCACGGTGATCAGGCCGGCCACGACGGACAGCTCGAAGACGGCCGCGTACGGCGAGTTCAGCCGGTACAGCAGGACCGCGAGCAGGGCGCTCATGAACGCCAGGCTCAAGGCCGCCCGCACGAGGTCCTTGAGGAACACCGCGAGACAGGCAAAGCCCGCCATCATCACCAGCAAGACTGTATTGATCGCATCCATAAAACCTACATCAACGGCATCTTCGCGCCCATCAGGGCGGTTACGCCGGGCTCGATCAGATTGGCCGTGATCCATGGGTAGCACAACCCGATCGCCAGGCACAACAGCGCCAGGCAGAACGTCGCGAACGCCATTCCAAAAGGAACCTCGCGGATGAACTCCAGGCCCGCGGTCAGCTTGCCGTAGAAGGCCCAGCGCTGCATCTGCAGGAAATACCAGAGCGTCAGGATGCTCGCGCCGATGGCGAGCACGGCCACGAAATACTGCTGGGCGCCGACGAGCGCGAGGATGACGAACAGCTTGCTCCAGAATCCGTTGAACGGCGGCACGCCCGCGGTCGAGAACACGCCGATGGTCGTCGTCAGCCCCGTGATCGGCAGGCGGTTATTGATGCCGCCGAGCTTGCGCAGGTCGCGGATGCCGGTCGCGTATTCCGTGGAGCCGGCGTCCAGGAAGAGCAGGGACTTGAACACCGCGTGGTTGAAGAGATGGAAGAGACCGGCCGCGATGCCCATCGCGGTGCCTGTCCCGAACCCGAGAAACATGTAGCCGACCTGGCTGATGGACGAATAGGCGAGCATGCGGCGGAAATCGGTCTGCCCGATCGCCAGCAGCGCGCCGACCAGCATGGAGGCCACGCCCAACACGGTGAAGATGTGCGAAATGTCCGGCGTCAGGCCGAACACGGAGAACACGATCCGCAGGAGCGCATAGATGCCGGTGACCTTCCCAAGGATGCCCGACAGCATCGCGGAGATCGGCGCGGGCGCGGCCGGATAGGCGTCGGGCAGCCACCCGTGGAAGGGGACCACGCCGATCTTCAGACCGAAGCCCATGAGGAACAAGGCAATGCACACCGCGATCAGCTTCGCGTTCATGGCCGCGCCGGCCTGCGAGGCCAGCAGGGGAAGGCTCAGCGTGCCGGTCATGAAGTAGATGAACGAGAGGGAGAGGAGAATGCTCGTGGTTGCGACGACGGACAGCATGAGGTACTTGAACGCGCCCTCGACGTTGTCGCCCTGCTGGCCGAAGCCGACCAGCGCGTAGCCCGCGACCGCGGCAACTTCGAGGAACACGTACAGGTTGAAAAGGTCCGTGGTCAGCACGAGGCCGTTCATCCCGGCGATCATGATGAGCAGGAGCGCGTAGAACGTGCTCTTCTTGCCGTAAGGCGCCATGTAGGTCGAGGAGAAGATCGAACAGAAGAAGGCCACGAGGCTGATCGTGACGAGGAAGAGCAGGGAAAGGCCGTCCATCATCAGGCTGAACCCGGCGGGCACGCCGTATTTCGTCGCGCTCCAGTACACGACTTCGCCGCCCGCGACCAGCGTGACGTAGCCGCATTCCATCGCAAACAGCGCGGCGACGGTCAGGGACGCCAGCGCGTCCGGCAGACGCCGGGAAACCCGGTCCAGCAGCGGCATGACCGCCGCGACGGCCAGCGGCAACACTATGAACAGCAGCAACATGTCTTTCTCCAAAAACCTTCCTGTGTGGCGTCCGCTCTGCGAGCGGACCATTACATTGAGGAGCGGCTCACAGAGCCGCTGCCACACACAGCTATCTCGCCGCGGCCGAGACCAATACCCAGGCCACGAGCACAAAACCGCCGATCACCCACGCGAGGTAATTGGCATAAACTCCGTTGTGAGCTTCTTTCAGCCGGCCGATTCCAAGCTGGCCCACCCAGATCATGAATCTCTCGTAAAGCGCGTCGATCCCGCGGTCGATCAGCACGTAAATGGCCGCAGCAGATCCGCGTATCGTCTTGTTGAAGAACCAGTTATACATGTCGAACACGTCCGCCTCGGCCCAGTCGTACAGCTTGTGGGCGACCGGCAGGTTATGGACGGGCTCGGACGCGAGATGGGCCTTGCCGCCGCTCTTCGCGAAACCGTAGAGGTGCAGCAGGAACGCGATGAGCAGGCAGCCCATCGACACACCGACGATCCAGTTGATGTCGTACGCGTGATGCCAGAATTCCATTGGCCCTTCCACCACCGGCTTGCCGGCGAGGATCGGCTCGATGAAGTGCTTCAGCGGGATTTCGCTCTTCACGCCGAAGAGGATGCAGCCGCCGGCGATCACGAGCATCGGGATCAGCATGGCCAGGCCGGACTCGCGCGGCTTCTGCGTCGGCATATCCAGGCTGCGCTTGCCGAAGTACGACGAGTGGCCGA
The DNA here is from genome assembly GCA_937870865.1 of uncultured Lentisphaerota bacterium. Classification (GTDB taxonomy): domain Bacteria; phylum Verrucomicrobiota; class Kiritimatiellia; order CAIQIC01; family JAGNIJ01; genus CALMZY01. The sequence continues at coordinate 2,809 of CALMZY010000228.1, forward strand.
GCTTGAGGAACGAGGCGAACGTGAAGATCGCGCCGAGCCACGCGGCAACGGCGAAGATCGGATGGCCGGTTTCCCACGCGCCGTGGAACACCATTTCCTTCGACACGAACCCGTTGAACGGGGGAACACCGGAAATGGAGAGGGCCGCGACCCAGAAGCACAGCGCCGTGATCGGCATGGCTTTGAACAGGCCGCCGAGCTTCGAAAGATCCGTTGTGCCGGTCTGCTTCTCGACCGAGCCGCCGCTCAGGAACAACGTGCACTTGTACATCGCGTGGTTGAGCATGTGGAACAGGCCGCCAGCGATGCCGATCGCCGAGCCGGTGCCGATGCCGAGGATCATGTAGCCGACCTGGCTGATCGCGTGGAACGAAAGCAGGCGCTTGTAGTCCTTCTGAACCAGCGCCATCAGCACGGGGAACACGATCGTGATCGCGCCGAGCGACATCAGGAAGATCGACAGCGGGCTGTTCATGTGGATCGTGAAGAACTCCAGCGAAATCCGGCCGAGCATGTAGATGCCGAGCAGCTTCTCAAGGGCCGCCGGCAGGTACGCCATGAAGGGGAGGGGGGCGTCGAGCGCGGCGTCCGGGATCCACGTGTGGAACGGCATCGCGCCGGCCTTGGCCATCGCCCCGAGCGACATCAGCACGAACGCGGCCGCGCCAAGCCCGTGCGAATCGAGGTGGATCTCGGACATCGTGAACGTGCCGGAAATCTTCCACGCCAGCAGGATGCCGAGGAACATCAGGAAATCGGCCGCGCCGGAAATGATGAACGCCTTCGTGGCCGTCGGGTGTGCGCCCTTGTGGCCGATGGAAATCATGCCGTACAGCGTGACCAGCAGGGATTCCCAGAAGAACAGGAGGACGATGAAGTTGTTGGAGAGGACCGCGCCGTTGGTCATGCCGGCGGTGATGAGCAGGTAGGCGAAGAACTCCTTGGACCGCCATTTTCCGCTCATGAAGGACGTCGAATAGAGCGTGAGCAGGATCTGGAAGCCCGCGGCTGCCAGCAGGATGAACCGCGCGAAATGCGGCGCGTACAGGTCGAAATCGATACCGAACGAGGTCCACGGCACAAGCAGCCGGACGTCCTCGCCGGCCTGGAAGAGGACCCATGCGTAGTAGAGCGTGGCGCCGGTCGCGACAAGCGCCAGAAGCTCCTTCACGCCTTTCAGCGCGCGCGGCAGCAACAGCGTCAGCACGCCCGCCGCCAGCGGGATCACGATCGGAAGCAGCAAAATGTTCATGGAGCAGCAGTTCATTGGCCCAAAATCCCTTGTACCGTTGGGTTTCCAAGAATGTCGGTCAGCGCAACGCCGACCAGATCCATCGGATACTTGACCAGGAAGCCTGCCGCGAGCGACAGCGCCGCCGAGGCAACGACGACCCACACCATGACCGGCGTTCCTTCATGATGCGCATGAATCGACGCATCGCGCGGTTCGCCAAGGAAAACCAGCGTAAAAAGCCTCAAAAGGTAGATCGTGGTCAGGATCGCCGTGAAGATCGCGAGGCAGGCGATGACCAGATGATTGGACTGGATCACGCCCTGGATGACCATCAGCTTCGAGAAGAAACCGCCAAACGGGGGAATGCCGATGATCGAGAAGATACAGAGCAGAAACGCCACGCCGGTCAGCGGCATGTGCTTCATCAGGCCGCCCATCTTCGTGATGTCCTTCGAGCCGGTGCCGTGCTCGATCACGCCGGCCGCCAGGAACAAGCCTGCCTTCGCCAAGCCGTGCATCAGGATGAAGAGAAGGCCGCCGGTGATGCCAATCACGTTGAAGGCCGCCAAGCCCATGAAGATGTAGCCGATCTGGCTGATGGTCGAATAGGCGAGCAGACGCTTGATGTTCGTCTCCATCAGGGCCGCGCAGGCGGAAACGATGGCCGAGATCAGCCCGAGGAGCATCAGGTAGAACTGCCAGTCCATTGGGACGGCGAACGTGAAGTTGAAGATGCGGGCGAAAGCATAGACGCCGATCTTGACCAGCACAGCCGCATGCAGGAGGGCGGTGACCGGGGTCGGCGCCACGCCGGCATCCGGCAGCCACGTATGGAACGGAAGCGTGGCCGACTTGGCGAAAATGCCCATCGTGATGAACAAAATTTCCCAGCCGCGCAGCGGGAATCCACGCATTTCCAACAGGTTAAACGTGCCGGTCCGCATGTAAACCATCACGAAACCCAGCAGCATGAACACCGCGCCGCCGAAGGTCGTGAGGAAGGTCTTGTCGGCCTTGAGAACGATTTCGCGGTCGCGGAAGAAGCCGACCAACCGCCACGAGCAGATCGCGGTGATTTCCCAGAAGACGTACATCAGAAGGAGGTTCGCGGAGAAGACGAGGCCCATCATGCCGCCCAGGAACAGAACGACCATCATGAAGTATTCCTGCTGGTAGTCGTATTCCTTTATATAGCCCAGCGAGTAGATGATGATCAGTGTGCTGATGAAGGAGGAAACCGAGGCGACGAACACGGAAAGGCCGTCCACAACGAAAATCACGTCCAGCCCGAACCCGATTGCGTGCGTGAAAACATGGGGCGTGTCCGCAAGCGCCGTCGGAATCAGGGCCATCGCGCACGCCGTGGTGGCGAGGCCGAGCAGGACCGCCCACGCATTGCGCAGGGGACGCGACAGCAGGCCGGCCAGCGGCACCGTAAAACTGCCGAGGACCGGAATCAGGACTGTCGCAAGGACTAGAAATTCCCAATTCATCTCTGTTTTGTGGTTTGGAGACGCCTGTAAAAACGTCGCCTTTAGCGAGACAAGGACGGCGTATGAAAGCGCAGAAGCCAACGCCTGTCAAGCGGATGAAGATTAAAACTTGTGCGGAACGCGAATTCGTTCGGTTTTTCGGGTATGAGGGCCTTGATTTTATTCGGAATTAGGGAATAGTGAGCGAAGAAAAAAGGGAGGTACAAGATGCCGCATACACTCGCACCGTTGCCGTATCCGTTGAACGCGTTGGAGCCGCACATTGACGCGAAGACGCTGGAGATCCATCACGACAAGCATCACGCGACGTACGTCAACAACCTGAACAAGGCGCTGGAAACGCATCCGGCCCTCCAGTCGAAGACGCTCGAGCAGCTCCTGACCGAGCTCAAGAGCGTTCCGGAAGACATCCGCGCGGCCGTTCGCAACAACGGCGGCGGTCACGCGAACCACATCCTGTTCTGGGAGACCATGTCGGCCAGGGGCGGGGGAAAGCCCGCCGGCGCGCTGGCGGATGCCATCGGCAAGAAGTTCGGCAGTTTTGACGCCTTCAAGGAGAAGATGTCCGCGACCGCGGTCGCCCAGTTCGGTTCCGGCTGGGGCTGGCTGTGCATCGGCGACGACGGCGACCTCTGTGTCTGCTCGACGCCCGGCCACGACAATCCGATCATGCGCGGCGTGGTCCAGTGCCCCGGCAAGCCGATCCTTGTCGTGGATGTCTGGGAGCACGCCTATTACCTGAAGTATCAGAACCGCCGCGCGGACTTTGTTTCCGCGTGGTGGAACGTGGTCGACTGGGCGAAGGTCGGCGCGCTCTACGACAAGGCGGTCAAAGGCGTGCCGCACATCGACTCGTGGGGCATCGCGCTGTAACTTCGTGCCTGAGAAAATGGCTTACGGCATGATCACGGGAATCATGCGCCGGTCATGGGTTCGGTAGAGTTTGAAATCCGAGTCCAGCGTGAGGACCGTGGCGCGCGCGTGTTTCTCGACCATTCGCACGAGGCAGGCGTCCGCCAATGACATCGGAATGTTCGAGTATCGTTTGATCAGCCCCTTGACCTGATCCAACTCCGTCGCCAGATTGAAATCGATGCGGAGGACGCCGCGCGACATGAGTTCGAACACTCTTCCCGCGCCATCGTGCGCATTCCTGATGAGGTAACACGCTTCGGCCAGCACCGATTCACACGTCAACAAGGGCGGTTTGATGACCGCCCATTGTTGCCGTGTCCACTCGTGATGGGTGTCGCGCGAGTTGAGAAACGCGACCAGGGGGCCGGTGTCCAGGATGACCGGATACCTCATTTCCCAAAGCCCTCCATATGCCGCTTGTGCGTGGATAGATCCGCCGGGCCCTTGATCGTCCCGGCAAGGTCTGCAGCGGCGTCGAGGCAGGACGTCCCGGCTGCTGTGCTTTTTTCGGCCAGGTAGAGCTCGAGGGCTTCGCGCACGAGTATGGACTTGCTCGTTGACCGACGCTTCGCTTCCGCCTTCAAGCGGTTCTCCATGTCGGGCGGCAGTTTAACGGTGGTGGTGTTCATGAGTAATACCCATCTGCCAAAAAGGTATTACTCTCTCGCTGGCCCGTCAAT
>CALMZY010000229.1 GCA_937870865.1 uncultured Lentisphaerota bacterium
AGCGTGCCCAGCGCCACGCGCGCCGTCTTCGGGTCGGAATGCGCCTTCAGCACGGCTTCGTAGCCGTTCGGCGCGAGATCCTCGGAATTCATCTTGGTCAGCTTCTCCAGCGCCAGGCTTTGAATCTTGGCGGGATTGGCCGGATCGATGTTCACGGGAGACACGTACAGTTCGAAGTGCGGGTGAACGCGCCGCAGGTAGAGCCGGCAGATGCCCGTGGTTTCGGCGACGAGCGGGATCATCGGGAAACGGACGGTCACCCAATCGCTCCATTCGCCCTCGCGCAGGACGAGCTCGATGTCCTGGATCCGGATTCGCGCGACGGGATGGACGGGGTCGCGGTGCGCGACGATCGGGACGTTGATCTTCGCGCTGTCCGCGCGGAACGAGTTGGACGGCCCGCCCAGCAGGCACCGGGCGACCCCGTCGTCGAGGTCGATGCGATGGATGCGCCCGCCCGCGACATTCCGCGTGTGCGTGGCCGGATCGCTCGAGAAGAAGGTGAATACGCCGTAACTGCCGTGGACGTCCGGTGTGGTCAGGCCCGACAGCGTCAGCGCGCGGCTTTTCGTCGGCGGGAAATTCACCGGCGCCCGGATCACTCGGCAGTCAATCCCGTTGTCCTCGAGCAGGCTCCAGAGCGTGGGTCCCCGGCGCAGGAGTTCGGTCTGCGGGCTGCTCAGCGGCAGGTTGAACTTCCCGAGCTGGAGCTGGCGCTTCGGCGGATCGGTCCGCGCGGTCGCGAGGTAGGGAAGGAGGCTGGCCGCGTCGCGCGCGATGAAATCGAAAATGCCGTGGCCGCCGGGGTTCGTGCCGGAGATGAAGTTCGACCACGCCACCGGGCTCTGCGGCGGATCGCTGGTCCCGAGTTCGCGGAAACAGCCGGAGGACATCATGGCGCGGCAGTTCGGCATGCGACCCTCGCCGAGATACTTGCGCAGAAGGTATGGCGACATCCCGTCGATGCCGAGCACGATGACCTTGTCGATGCGCGAGCCCGCGCGGACGATCGCCGGGAAGCCGAGCGAGAGCGCGGCCGCGCCGGAGAGGGCGAGGAACTCCCGGCGGGAATATTGTCTGTTCTTCGATTTTTGCCGTGCAGTCATGATCAACTGAATGTCCAATGATTGAATGACCGAACAGAACATTCGTCATTTGGGCTTGGGCATTCCTTCGTCATTCGGATTTCGTCATTAGGCATTTGCCATCCATATACGCCGGCTTCGAAACGCCGAACAGTTCCAGGATCGTCGGGGCAATATCGATCAGCCCGGGCGTCCCGTCAAAAGCCAACTTGCGATTGCAGAAAAGGACGCCGGGCACGAGCGTCGTGTCCACGCAGTGGTCCCCGCTCCAGTGCTTGGGATTGTCGGAGAACACGCCGCCGGCGGTCCCGCCGATCGCCGCATCCCAAGACGCGCGGTAGCCGCGCTCGTACCCCACGATCAGGTCCGGGCCGTTGCCCGCGTACGGGCCGTGATACACCTCGGCGGAATCGTAGACCTCGCGGATCGCGGCCCGGCCGCGGCCCTCGTCGCGAAGGCCGCGCAGCTTGTCCCGAAGCTCCGCCTTGAGCCGGCGCGCCTCCGCCTCGTCCACGATGCCGCCCGCCTCGCGCCCCTTCCGGTTGAGGTAGATGCCGCTGAGGCCGAACGTGTACGCCCGCGTCCGGCTCCAGTCCACGTTGCGCAGGTAGCCGTCGTTCGCATCGCCCGTTTTCAGGACGAGGTAGCCGGCCTCCTTCAGCCATGCGTTCAGGTTCACGCCCCGCTCGAAGACGGTGAAGCCGTGATCCGAGATGACCATCAGCACATCTTGCTTGCCGAGTTGTTTCACAACCCGCCCGATGAACTCGTCCATGCGCCCGTACATCTCATCCAGAGGATGCGGACCTTTGACCTCCGACGTCCCTGGCGCGCCGGAGCCTTGCGGAGGCGGCTGATCTCTTTCCGTTCTTGGGAACATGTGCTGGATGCGATCGGATGCGTCGAACACGCAGGCGCAGAGTCCGCGGTCCGTCTTCTTCAGCGCCTCGAAAAACATCCGCTCGCGCTCGGCGTGGATTTCGTACACCTGGTCCAGGAACGCCTTTTCCGTCAGCGCGCCTTCGTTGAGCGCCCACGTGTCCTCCGCGAGGCCGAGCGTGGCGAACGGGCCGAGCAGTTTCGCGAGGTAGATCGAGAAAAATGGAGGATGGGAAATGGGGAATGCGGGCCGTTCCGGGGCGAGGTTCACGGGCGTGACGGACAATGTGAACTCGGGCGCCGCACTCGCGAGGAGGAACCGGCAGATTCCGGACACGGTCGAAAACGGCCCTGCCTTGAATTCCACGCGGACCCACGGGGAGTACCGGCCCGGTTCGAGCCGCACCCGCTCGCGGCCGGCGCAAAGCAGCGCCGAACGCCCGTCCTCCGACAACCGGATCGCCAGGTCGGCGCGCAGCTCGGTGCCGTTCACCGTCGGGCCGGGGAGGTACGTCGTGATGGAATTGCCCTCGCGCGCCACGCGGATTCGCAGGCCGCCGGTTGGCGCGCCCTCGGCGGGCGGCTCCGTGCTGTACAGCGTGAACGAGCCCTGGGTTCCGCGCAGGTCGGGCACGCACATGCCGGACAGCATGAGCCCCCGGAACGGCTCCGCGGGAAAGGTGATCGGTACGCGCAGGACCGTGCTGAAGACACCGTGTTCGCCGAGCACGTGCCAGAAGGGCTTGCTCTTTCTGCGGAATTCGATGACGGGGCGGCGCGACCCGCGCGCGGGATGGATTTTCGTGGACGACAGCTCGGGCAGGTACGTCCGTGTATCGCGGCCGAGGAAATCGAAGATGTTGTGCTTGCCGGGATTGCAGCCGGTCATGAAGCTCGACCAGGCTACCGGCGAAATCGGCGGACAGGTCGATCGCAGCTCGCTGAAACAGCCGTCGGATTCCAGCTTCCGCAAGTGGGGCAGTTGTCCGTCGGCCGCGAGCCGACGGTAGTGGGCCGGGTCGAAGCCGTCCAGCCCCACGAGCACGACGCGGCGCACCGGCGTCCGCCTGCGTTTCCGGCCGAGGAAGAGGATTCGCGCGGCGACGCGGAACGGCCAGCTCAGGAGAGAGACGAACGCGAGCGCGAGCGCGGCGGCCAGGATCAGGAAGGAGCCGACGAACGCGAAGCCGGCCCCGGGCCCGATATATCCGAGAGTGAAGATCATGAAAACCGTTCGGGCACAATAGCATCGCTTTCCGCTGCTCTCAACGCACTTCTCCGGGGTTGAAGCTGCGCGCCGACGACGATCCGCAGCGTGTGCACTCTCCGGACGGCTCGCGCGGAGCTTCCGTCTTGTCAGTTCCGCGGCAAAAAAGCATGATGCAGCGGCTGTTCAACGAATTCATTTTCAGGGGGTTGGAGTGAAGAGCCGATTGGTGCCTGTCCTTCTGCTCGGGTTGGCGATGTTCGCGTCCGCCGAAACGGCGACGGAAATCCGCATCGGCCAGTTCCCGAACGTCACGCACGCACAGGCGTTGATGGCGCGCGCTTCGGGCGATTACGAGAAGGCCCTCGGCATCCCCGTCCGATGGGTTCAGTTCAACGCGGGGCCGTCGGCGGTCGAGGCGTTGTTCACGGACGCGATTGACGCGACGTACATCGGGCCGAACCCGGCGATCAACGGGTTCATCAAGTCGGAGGGCCGGAGCTTCCAGATCGTCGCCGGCAGCGCGGGCGGCGGTGCGGCGCTGGTCGTACGCCCCGATGCCGCGATCGCGACCGACCGGGACTTCGCCGGCAGGATCATCGCGACGCCGCAACTCGGCAACACGCAGGACGTCGCCGCGCGCGCGTGGTTCAAGGAGCGAGGTTATGTCCTTAAGGAGAGAGGCGGGAACCTGACGATCCTGCCGCTGTCGAATCCCGACCAGTTGCTCATGTTCAAGAAGAAGGAGATCGACGGCGCGTGGACGATCGAGCCGTGGGTCTCGCGCCTCGAGCAGGAGGGCGGGGGGAAGGTGTTCCTCGAGGAGAAGACCCTCTGGCCGGAAGGGAAGTACATCACGACGCTGCTGGTCGTGAGCCGCAAATTCATGACGGACCACCCGGAACAGGCCGCGAAACTCGTGCGCGCGCACGTGGATATGACGCGGAAACTCAACGCCGGCAAGGCCGTGGCGGTTCCTATCATCAACGCCGAGATCCGGAAGGAGACGGGCAGCGAACTGCCGCCCGCCGTCATCGAAAGCGCCATGAACCGGGTGGAGTTCACGTGGGATCCCGCGGAGAGCGCGCTGGTGAAAAGCGCGCGGGACGCGTATGAAGCGGGCTTCCTGAAAACCCGGCCGAATCTGGACGGCCTCTGCAACCTCGCGCTTTTGAACGGGGTGCTCAAGGAGATGGGGCTTCCGGAGATTCCCCGGTTTGCGAAATGACGGCGAACGCTCCAGCAGAAAAAGATTCCCGCCTCTCGCTCGTGGCGGTTTCGAAGGTCTTCCGAACGGACTCCCAGGAAGTGGAGGCGCTTCATTCGATCAACCTGGATGTCCGCGACGGCGAATTCGTCGTCGTGGTCGGCGAGTCCGGGTGCGGCAAGACCACCCTGCTGAATCTCGTGGCCGGGCTCGACCGCCCGACCGCCGGCCGGATCACGAGCGGCGGGTGCCCGGTCGCCGGGCCCGGCCGCGACCGCATGATGATGTTCCAGGAGCCGGCGCTGTTTCCATGGCTGAACGTGATCGAGAATGTCACCTTCGGCCTGCATTACCTCTACCATCTGTCCGCCGCCGAGCGGCGGGAGAGGGCGCGGTTCTACCTGGACATGGTCCAGCTGAGCCCGTTTGAGAAGGCGCGCATTCACGAGTTGTCGGGCGGCATGAAACAGCGGGTCGCGCTCGCCCGCGCGCTTGCGCCGGATCCGGAAGTGATCCTGTTCGACGAGCCGTTCGGTTCGCTCGATGCGCTGACCCGCGAGCGGTTTTACGCGCAGTTGCAGGACGTCTTCGCCCGGACGCGACGGACCGGCGTGTTCGTTACGCACAACGTTCGCGAGGCGGCCTGCCTGGGGGACCGCGTGATCGTGTTGACCTCGCGGCCGGGCCGGATCAGGACCATCGTGCCGATCCCGCTGCCGCGCCCGCGCGATTTCTACGACCCGGAGGTCAGCAAGCTGGCGTCGCACATCCTCGGCGAGCTGAGGGGCAGGGGGGGCGCGGCGGAGTGACATGAAAAAGCGACTGGCCATCCTTCTTTTCTACGTGCTCCTGCTGGCGGCCTGGCAGGGTGTTTTCAGCGCCGGGCTCCTGCCGAAATACGCGTGGCCGTCGCCTCTGATGGTCGCGGAAAAACTCCGGGAGCTGGCCGCCGACGGCATCCTGTGGCCGAGCGTGAAGGCCACGCTCCTGCGGATGTTCCTCGGGTTCGGAATTTCGGCGCTGATCGGACTGACGTTCGGCATGCTGATGGGCACGAACTCCTTCATCTACCAGGCGCTCCGGTCGCTCTTCCTCGGGCTCCAGACGCTCCCCTCCGTGGCGTGGGTGCCGATCTCGCTCCTGATCTTCGGCCTGAAGGACGAGGGGATCTACTTTGTGATCATCATGAGCTCGGTGTCGGCGGTGGCAATTTCGGCGGCCGACGGCATCTGCAACATCCCGCCGTTGTACCTGCGCGCGGCGCAGACGCTTGGCACCCCGTGGCATGCCATGGGATACCGCGTAATCCTGCCGGCCGCCCTGCCGAGCCTCGTCACCGGCATCAAGCTTGGCTGGACGCTGGGCTGGCACGGCGCCGTCGCCGCGGAGCTGATCAAGTCCAGCATCGGCCTCGGCTTCCTCCTGCACATGGGGCGCGAGCTCAACGACGTCTCGCAGGTCATCGGCATCATGCTCGTCACGATCTTCATCGGCCTGCTGGTGGATCGATTTGTTTTCGGCAAGATCGAGCATCGCATCCGCAGGCAGTGGGGATTGGTGTCCAGCTGATCAGAGGGCAGAGATCAGAAGTCAGAGGTCAGGTCGCCGGCGGGTACGAAAGAAGCGTAGCCGCGCCCGCAAGGGCGTGGTGAACAAGGATGGCCACCGGCTTGCGCCGGCGGGTACGGAAGA
>CALMZY010000230.1 GCA_937870865.1 uncultured Lentisphaerota bacterium
GTGTAACAGCGGGCAAAATCTTAGTCAAGGAGAGGAACGACACGTCGATCGTCGCGACCTCGGGGACCTCGGGAAGATCGGATGGGACAAGATACCTCGCGTTCACCCCGTCCATGACGACCACCCGGCGGTCCGAGCGCAGCTTCGGGTGGATCTGGCCCTTGCCGACATCCACCGCGTACACGCGCGCGGCGCCATGCTGAAGCAGGCAATCGGTGAACCCGCCGGTCGACGCGCCGACATCGAGGCAGACCTTTCCAAGCACATCCAGGTCGAAGCGGAGAAAGGCTTCCTCCAGTTTCTCGCCGCCGCGGCCGACAAACCGCTCCTGCTCGACCAGCGCGACCACGGCGGTTTCGGGGATCCGGTGGCTGGACTTCGTTTCGACGCGGCCGTCGACTTTCACGCAGCCCGCCAGGATCAGCCGCTGGGCCTTCTCCCGGCTTTCGACAAGCCCCAGCTCAACGACGCGGTGATCGAGACGCACGACGGCCATGGCGGCAGTGTTGCTCAAAAGAGGGAAAAGACAAAGTCAATAAAGACGGCGCATCACGGCGCGGCCCGGTTTAGCTCCGGCATGCGCTCCGAGATGATTTCGAAGACGACCGGGGCGCCGTTTCGAAGGACATCCAGCTTCACCGGCTCGCCCGTGCGATGCCGGAACACAAGGCGCTGCACGTCGAACGTTTCGAATACCGGATGGCCGTCCACCTTCATAATCACGTCGCCCGCCGCCACTCCGCATCGCGACGCCGGGGTATTGCCGAACACGGCGGCCACCAACACGCCGGGCTCCGAAGAAGCCTCCTTGTCCGGGGAGGCCAGGTTCATCCCGAGCCACGGCCGGTCTACCCGGCCCGACCGGATCAGCGATTCCGCCACGCGCATGGCCAGGTTGACCGGCACGGCAAACCCGATGCCGATATTCCCCTGCGACAACGGCCCCCCGGTCTGGATGATGGAGTTGATGCCGACCATGCGCCCGTCGACATCCACCAGGGGACCTCCGCTGTTTCCCGGATTGATGGAGGCATCCGTCTGGATGAAATCCTCGTACGGAAGCAGGCCCACGTTGCGGCCCTTCTGACTGACAATGCCGACCGTCACACTGCTGTTGAGGCTGAACGGAGAGCCGATGGCGATGGCGAATTCGCCGACCCGGACCTTGTCCGAATCCCCGGACTCCACCGCCGTGAACAACGTTCCTGTCGGCGCAAGGATTCTCAGCACGGCCAGGTCTGTCATCGGGTCATCGCCGATGCGCTTGGCGGCATACTTCGTGCCGTCGTACAGAACGACCTCGATCTTCTCCGCATTCTCAATGACATGATTGCTGGTGAGAATGTACCCGTCCTTTGAAACGATTACGCCGGACCCCTGCCCGGCCAACCGTTGTGGAATTCCGTAGACTCCGCCGAAGTACATGTCTCGCTCGGCACGGTAAACCGTCGCCTCGGTCCGGATGACGACAACCGAGGGCATGACCCGTTCCACGGCATCGGCAAACGCGTTGCCAAGTTCACGGGCCACGTTGGCAGAGACGGCTGGAGACTCAAGAGCTGCCGCAAGAACCGCCAAGGCGGCCATCAGGCTGATCGAAATCTTTTTCATACATTCCAGCGTGTTCAGACACCCCTGGCGCCGGAATGTTCAACGTCACGTTTTCCCGTCGGAGGCTTCGTCGGGAGACTCGAACGGCTCGGCCGTCACGGAATCGCCTTTTTTCGTAAGAATCTCGATCTTTTTTTCCACTTCGTTGAGTTTCTGGCTGCAGAACCTGATCAGTTCCGTTCCTTCCTCGAAGCAGGCCATCATTTTCTCAAGGCT
>CALMZY010000231.1 GCA_937870865.1 uncultured Lentisphaerota bacterium
CCTGCGCGAGGACCGGTGCGGAAGACGCGAACAGGAGACCGGAAATAACCGCCGCCGACAGAAGCAAAAAACGTGCTCGTTTCATAAAGCACCCCCTAAGGGTTTCGAATGCGGGCCCACACCGTTTCGCAATGCTCGTGAATCGTGCGCAGTATAGGAGGATGAAACAGGGCGCGTCAACGGAATCTTGCGAATTATTGCCCGCAATCGAGAACGACATCTCCAAGCACTACGCACAGTGAACCGTCAACGCTTCTCGCCCGAGGACGGGCGACTCTACACCCTCAGGCTGGACGTTCCTTCAGTGTAGCGTCCGCCGCTCGCAGTGAACCGCTCGCGGTGAACTGTCCTCAGCGGAGGCTTTCCTCGCCCGAGGACGGGCGACTCTACACTCAGCGAGATTCGCGGTTCCAAATCACCCCTTTTCAACCCTTGCCAATTGGGGTAACTTAAATAGGTAGACTATGAAGGCAAAGGACGCCATGAATCTGCGCCAATCAGGCGGTGTGTTCCTTGCCGTTATTGCATTCTCCGCCCTGCTGGCCCTGCCTGCGGCGGCGCAAACGTCCGTCTATGGCAGCATGGCCGTCGCCGGGGACTTCAATCGCTGGAGCCCGACGCCCAACATGATCCTCGTCGCAAGCAACCTGTGGCAGAGCGAGTTCTTCATCACATCGACAAACACCCGCTTCAAGTTCGTCGCGAGCAACAACTGGGCCTGCCAGTGGAGCGAGATGAACCAGCCCGTCAACTTCCAGGTGCCCATCACCGGCCGCGTGGACTTGATCAGCGACGGCGGCGACATCACGATCACCAACGCCTCGCCGGGCCTGTACCGGTTCAAGTTCAACGATCTGACGTGGGACTATCGCGTGGACCTCATGTACACGATCGCCTCCGGCGTGAACATCATCTCGAACCCGAGCTTCGAAGCCCAGGGCTCGGATGCCGAGAAAGCGTACAACTGGCAATGGGGCCAACCCGGCAGCCATGGCTCCTACTGGAACGAGGGCGGCAACGGGACGCCCCGCCGGCGCAGTTGGCGCAGCCACAGCGGCAACTGGGAGGCGGCCATCGAGGGCAAGTACTGGTCGGGACGCGATGACTTCGGCGGCTGGTGGCAGGAAGGCCCGGCCATCGCGGGCCAGACCTACATTGGCTCCGCCTGGTTCTGGGCCGATGCGAGCTTGGGCACAATGTGGACGGCGCAGGTCATGGAGATCAAGATCGAGTTCTATGACGCCGGCTTCACACAGCTCCTCGTCGCGGTCAACCAGTTCCAGGGCATCAACGAAAAGTGGAGCAAGCAGACAGTCTCGGCCGTCTCCCCGGTCGGCACCGCCTGGGGCCGCATCGTTATCGCCTCCACCGGCAACGGCGATCAGGGCGCCCTGCAGATCGACGACGTGGAGTTCCGGCCCATCACCAGCCGCAACCAGAACTTCAACCTCTGGGGATCCTATCCCAACGACGGCGCGCACATGTTCGACGACTGGCTGGTCTCCACCGGCAAGGCGACCACGGTCGGCGCCCGCTCCGGCTACTGCGCCAGCCTCCCCTGCTCCCCCGGCGTCAGCAACTTCATCCGCAGCCCGCAGTTCCTCGACGGCGTCGGCACGATCACGTTCTGGTACCGGAACTGGAACGCCGACACCAACGCCGAGGTGTACGAGCCCGTCAGCTTCCTCGTCCAGACCTCCCCCGACGACGCGACGTGGACCACCATCGGGTCCGTGACCAACATCTCGAGCCAGCAGTACAAGGCCTATTCCATTTTCGCAAACCACGCCAGTCCGTATTACATGAGGATTGTCCACGACAGCGGGACTAACCGCCTGCTGATCGACGACCTCAACGTCGCGGTGCCCGTGGACTCGCCGCGCTACATGGACTTCAACAGCTGGCCCGATCTCGGCACGAACATGGGCGGCCACAGCTACCTCGACTGGATCGTCGACACCGGCCGGGTTTCGCAGATCGACGCCAAGGAAGGCCGCAGCCTCCTGCTCCCGGCCAACGGAGCGCTGACGAACACCTTGCGCACGCCGCTGTTCCCGGAAGGCTTCAGCGAGATCAACTTCTACTACGCGCGCGGCACCAACGGGAACGGCCCGGCCGCGTTCACCATCCAGTCGTCACCCAACGGCGCGGACTGGACCAGCATCGCGCACGTCTCCAACATCACAGGCACCGGCTACGCGCAATACAAGGGGTACTTCTACGAAACCAACGCGGCCTACGTCCGCATCTGCGGCGTGACCAACATTCCGAACGAGGGCTCGACGCTCCTCGTGGACGAAGGCTTCGACGGCGGCCTCACACCGCCCATCGGATGGAGCTTCGACAAGATCACCAGCCTGTACGAAAGCGACCTCAACAGCGGCCGCTCCATTCCCGCCCTCAAGTTCGAAACGAACGCGATGGTTTTCACCGCAACTCTGACCAATCCGACCAATCTCTCGTTCTGGCTGAAAGGCGTGGGAACCAGCGCTAATACCAACAACATATTCCGTGTCCAAACCAAGGCACCAGCACAAGCTTGGGCGACCGTCACGAACATCTCTCCCCTGCCAACCTCAGGCAGCAACTTCTCGTACGCCATCGCCCAGAACGTGGTCAGCGCGAGGTTCGTGTACATAAAGTCCGTGGGCAACGCCGCCTTCGACGACGTCATTATTCAGGGTCTTCCGCAGTCCGCCCAGCCGCCGCAGGACCTCCTGATCGACAACGTCAGCGTGGACT
>CALMZY010000232.1 GCA_937870865.1 uncultured Lentisphaerota bacterium
TCCGAACTGGTGAACGGCGCGCGGGGCATGCCGCTGGGAGGCACGGGGACCTCGTCGATCCGCAGGAGCGCGCCGTAGTTCATCAGCTCCGTTCGGGCCTGTTCATTCATCAGCAGCGGCGTGATGTCCCAGCTGAAGTACCGGCCGTGATTCGCTTCGTCCACGATCGGGCCTTTGATCCCGATGACGGGGTGGTTCGTGTTGAAATCGCCGCCGGCATTGGTCCACGCGTTCAATCCGTCGCGTGTCTGCCACGTTGCGCCGTCGGGCGGCGTTGTGCCGTTGCCGCTTCCTTCGACGAAGGACTGCGAGAGGGGGAAGAGGGTAATGTTGCGGTCGGCGGTATTGTCCTGCCAGACATAGAAGAAGACGGTGGCCGCGGAAACCTGGTCGGTCGGGTAGAGACCGATTTCCGCCGGCAGTTGAAAGAGGGCGCGGCATACGGATCCGTTGCTGCTTACGAGGACCTTGACGGTTGTGGCCGCGCCGTAGTTCTTGCCGGTATTGGAGGTCAGGCTGTCGATGTACACATCGGTCGTGATGGGAAAAGCGACTTCAGCGGCATGGGCGGAGCAGCAAAGCAGCAGGCCGAGGGCGATTCGTATTTTCGTCATTATTGTTTCCGTTCAGTACTTGTACGGGAACCACGTCAGGTCGCCCCGTTGCGGGATTCTCGGGTTTCTCAGGGTTTCGTCCCACAGGTCGTTCCGCCAGCCGACGTGTCCGTCGATGTACAGCACGTTGCCGCCGAGGCCGCCCGCGGTGTGGTTGTGCCGCTCGGTGACGGCGCGCGCATCCTCGGCCGGATACTGTCCCGCGGTTTTGAGCGAGCCGGCCTGGCCGCTGCCCGCGGCCGGACTGAGGGTTTGCTCGAACATGAGTATCGTGGTGGCCGGCGCGGTGCATTTGGACAGCGCGAGAAACGAGGGTTGCGGCTCGGCGCCCCACGGCAGGCCGAACGGGAAGTCATGGGCGAGATAGGAGTTCATCGCGTAGCTGAAAAAACCTTCGCGCGAAGGCTGGTAGCTGTACGCATCGTCGGACAGGAGCCGGGTGCGCGGACACTGCCAGATGCCGCCGGCGGGTTTCTGTCCCTCCGGGTAATCGCGCCAGGGGCGTTCGCCCAGGTACGGCGGCAGCATGTCCACGTAGCAGTGCTCGTGCGGCTGGCCGACGCCGCTGCTCTTGTCCTCGCGCTCGGGCCCGTCGGGGTGCGGCAGGTAGCCCCCGTGGTCGCTTGCATAGAGCACGAACGCCTGTCCCCACGAACGCAGGTTCGACGCGCAGGCCCGCTCCTGCGCGGCCGCCCAGGACTTGGAGAGCGCGGGAGTCAGTAGGGCGGCCAGCAGGGCGATCAAGGCGATGGTCACGAGCAGCTCCAGCAGCGTGAACGCTGCTCGAAGGTGGAAACGGCAAGTCATGAGCGTAATGTACAAAAGGACATAACGAAATCAATCCCGATCTGGCGTGCGGCGGGTGACGATGCGCTACTCCCCGGCGAGCAGCGTCTGAACGGTGAATCGCAGCCGGGCGGTGTCGTCCGGTGTGAGCGGGATGTCTTCTTCCAACTGCGGCACGGTCTTGCGGACGAACTCGGCGAGTTGCCGGCGCGTCCAGTTCATCTTGTCCTGCAGCAGGAGCAGGTAGTCGATGTCCTGCTGCGCGCGTCGCAGGGCCTTAAGCCGGAGGGACGGCAGGGGGCCGTCGGTCTTCAGGGGCAGGCCGCAGTAGAGCAGCGATTGCGGTTGGGGACGGGCCAGGTGTTCAGGCCGCCCGACGACATCGCGGATGGTCCAGCCGTCGGCGCCCTCGAGAAAATGGCGAAGGCAGAAGGTCTCAACTTCCGCGATGTCGTTTCCGAGAGGGAGGGATTCCGTCTGCATCCAGAGCGTTTCGCCGGTCGTGGCGACTCTGCGGCGGAGGAGCTGCCACGCCGCGGGCGACAGGTCCAGCGTGGAGAGGATGGAGAACCGGTCGAAGCCGTATTGCGCGAGAGCCGCAGGATCCGGCACGTTGACTCGGAATGCGAATCGCCCGCCGGGGAACGAAGAGGCCTCGGTCTGGCTCACCTGGGCGAAGGCTTCCAGGGCGAGGAAGTCGTCGCGGTACAAGGGCTGGCCGAGGAACCACGGGGGCGTCTTTCCCTCGTAGTTCTCGACCGGCCCGTTGTTCAGCCACACGTGCGCCGTGGTGTTCGAGATGTCGAGCGTTTTGAAATGACCGGCGAACAGGCCGAGCGCCGCGCGGAATGCGCGCCAGTAATCGCTGTCCATGCAACTGTAGATGTTGTCCGACGCGCCGGCAAAGACCCTGAGGCCCTCCGGCCCGGCCACCTCGTCGTCCCCGCAGAGATAACCTTTCAGGAAAGGCGTCGGCCAGTTCTCGAACACCGGCAGGATGAAGTGGCCCGCGTGCGCCTGGCTCTGGCCGTCCTTGGAGAACGGGTCGCCGGCGAGATGGCTCATGAAGCGCTGGTCCCAATCCGCCCACGTGGGCACGGAAAGGTCCGCGCCTTTCCCGGCGGTTGTCGGTACAACCTGGGCGGGCCACACGCCGTTGCGGGCGTACGGCACAAAAGCCAGCGTGCAGCGATGATCGCTCGCGATCTGCTGGTAGGCCCGCTCAATCGGCGCGGCTTCGGCGACCTTGGCGATGTCCTTCTTGTACAACTGGGCGATGGCAAAAGGCACGGGCAGTTCGATGGCGAAGCGGGGCTGGTCCGGCATTCGGATGGGCAGCACGTCCAGCACGACATTCAGCCGGCTCTCGCTGCCGTTACCGCTCACGAGGCTGATCTGGCCGTGGTATGTGCCTTTCTCGGCCTTGGCCGGCACGTGAAGTTCGGCGTAGACAGATTGCGCTCTCTGTCCTCGCGGGGCGTTGTCGAGCGACAGTTTGTCCCGGAGCGGGACGAGAACATCGCCCAGCCATTCCGCGTCCTGCGGGGAGGAGCCGGCCCGCGAATACCGGGTCTGGAACAGCTTCAGGTGCTTGCCCGAAATAACATTCTTGGGGCCCTTGAAATCCTGAATCCTGAACTCCAGCGCCGGGAATTCGTCCTTCTTGCGGGTGAACGAGAAGACGAAGCCGAGGGTCTCGTTCTGGGCCGCGCGCAACCGAAGGGTCCGGGTGTTGCGATCCCAAAGGCTTGATGTCTCGGCGGGCCCTTTTCTCCCGGCCTGCTGATCCCACGGAGTTCCCCTGACCGGATCGGTCTTGATCAGCTCGTCGGTCATGCGCAGGCCCAAGGCGCCCGCAGCGACTTCGATCGGCGTGGACTCGTAAGCGTTCGGCGCCTGGCCTTCGGGATAGGCGGCGGGTGGAGGTGTCGTCAGGCTGACTTCGTTGATCGGCCCCACCTGTCCGGCTTCGTCCCGCGCGCGGATGAAGAAGGAATAGGTCGTGTCCGGATCGAGATTCTCGATGATCATCTGATCCCTCTGGCCGTGAGGCTGGGGCCACGGGATCTTGTACTGCGGAAGCACCGTCGCGTCCTCGAACTGCGCCGGGCTTCGGGCGTAGCGCACGTCGTACATGAACGCCTGGCCCCTGTTCTCGTCGTCACCGGGCGCGATCCAGGTCAGGAGGACGCCGACGCTTTCCTTGTGCCGGAGACCGGGATGCGCATGGGCTTTCAGGCGGGCGACCGCGCCGGGCGGCAAGATGTCGATCAAGCCGCCTTCCACCTCGAAGTAGTGGCTGTTGTCCGTGTTCTCGCGGCTGGCGAAGACAGCCGGGACGCCGACCTGTCCCTTCTCATCCGTGATGGCGATCGTATTGGCCGCGCCGGCCACCAGGGCCTGGACGATCATCGGATCGACCGGGATCGACACCCACTGGTCCGCCTCGATCACGGGTTTCTGCAAAGACGAATAGGCAATTAGCGACTGCCCGTTTCCCCGGATGAGGTGGGTGAGGGGGCTGCGTTCATCGCGCCACGGCATCTTGCCGAAGTCGCCCCAGCGGTACGTGGCGCCATCGGTGGCGGGCGTCTTGAGCGTGCCGCCGCCTTCTTCCCATCCTGCCGTCAGCGCGGTGAACCCGAGCGAGCGGAGCTGGCCGCGCAGAAGCTTGGCATTCCACGTTGCCTTGGTGATCGTCCAGCCGGTAATTCTGCCGAGGTCGTACCGCGCAAGAATGACGCTGCCGTTGCCCTGGAGCGGCAACTCGGTGTCCGCGCCGCCGTTTGCCTCCCGGGCGTTGGGGAGGATCGGCACACAGGTGTCTGCCGTCGGGCGCGTGCTCGACTGCTGAATGAGGGCGCGCTCAACGAAGCCGGCGGTCCAGGGTCTCGGCGGAGGCAACTTGATGGCCGACGTTTCCACCGGCGCTTCCGGCGGGGGCTCAGCCGTCGGCTCCGCGACAGGGAGCGCTTCGGGTACGGGTGAAGGTTCGGCGGGTGGTGACTCGATGGCGGGCGGCGGCGGGGGCCTCCGGGGCGGTGCTTGTTTTGCCGCGCCGCTTTTCACAATGACCTTGGAACCGGGCGGAAGGCCGAGCGATTCGATGTGGCTGGCCGCGGCCTGAGCCTTCTCCTCGCTTTTCGCCCTGTAGTAGGATCTGAAGAAAATGCCGCCGAGCGCGATCGCCGCGATCGCGGCGGTGGCGTAAATGATTCCGGAAGCGAGGTTGAAAGGACGGGGCTTCCTGTGAGGAAGGTGCGATATGTGCTGTTGTTGCTTCCTGGCCATCGGATACAACCCTGCAAATCCTGAGCCGAGGCGGTTCAACATCCCCGCGAATACGGACAGTTTATCCGAACCCGCCGGGCAAGACAAGGGCCGG
>CALMZY010000233.1 GCA_937870865.1 uncultured Lentisphaerota bacterium
GCGTGACCACTTCAGCAATGACATCTACATCCTTTGTTTTTCGGATCACGGTCAGCGTCGGGTTGTCGAGAAGCAGGCTGATCACGGCGCCGCCGGTGAAAACACATCTTGTACCAAGCGGATTCAAGCGCTTGGCTACCATCACGAGATCATCGAGATCAATGATGCGTTTCATTCTCCAAGCCTCTGTTTTACGATCTTGGCGGCCAATTCCCGTTCGCGGGCGCGGCCCCCGCGCAGGGCATCCACCAGAACAAGCCACTCATACAGCTTCGGGTCATTTCGCGCCGCCACGGGAACTGACCGGCACAAAGGCTTGAACTCATAGCCGCGACGCGTGCCTTGTGGATCGGGCCACACCGGAATATCGTCTTGTTCCGACACGGCGAATTCATGAGCTAAAGGCTGGGCCCCGTAACTGGTTGGCATTCCGCGCGTGCTGGGTCCGGGTTGAACTGGAAAAACATACCTCAATCCGTGAAGGAGAAACTCTGCCAATGCTGATTTGTTCGGTTGGTCACCCAGAGGCTGAATCAGTCCAGACTGTTGGGCGCGACGCATCTCAGCATGAGCCTCCGAGGCACTCAATCCAACTTCCTGTCCTAGTTTTGCGTAAGTTCCTGGCCAGCCGGACGCCAAGAGTTTGAGGCATACCAATATGTCTTGTGGCTTTATATTCATATGGATACGCTATTCGCGAATAGCGAATATGGCAATGAAAATCGTCTCGTATTTGTTCCGGGGTCAGAAAGCGGCTCAGAAATGACTCTTGCCGTTGTCTTGGCTGAACGCATGGCCGCATATATCGGAGTCCGATATATCAGATGGGTTGGCCGCAAAAAGGCGCAAGGGGCTCAGAAACGACGCGATGATTTGTACGCGCAATAGGAATGGTGGATTATTCGGATGCCTGCATGGCCACATGGAATTGACATGGTGCCGGGCGATTGTTACTTGAAGCCGACACGGGAGAGATCTTTATGAACAAATGGTATCAACTGAACATCGATGATGCGGCGAAGGAGTTGGGCACCAGCGCGGCGGGCGGATTGAGCGCCGCGGAAGCCGACCTCCGGCAAAAGCGCTATGGGCCGAACGAACTGGTGGACCGCGGCCAGAAGAGCCCGTGGGCGATCCTCTGGGAGCAGATGACCGCGCTGATGGTCGTCATCCTCATTGTCGCGGCCGTGGCGTCAGCCCTCCTCGGTGACTGGAAGGATGCGATCGCGATCCTGACGATCGTCGTGCTTAACGCGATTCTCGGGTTCAGCCAGGAGTATCGCGCGGAGAAGGCGATGGCCGCGCTGAAGCGGATGTCCACGCCGGTCGTGCGGGTGCGCCGCGACGGCCAGATCCGTGAAATTTCCTCCCGGGATCTTGTGCCCGGCGACGTGGTCCTTCTCGAGGCCGGCAACGTGGTTCCGGCCGACCTGCGCCTGGTCGAGAGCGCGAACCTCCGCGTGCAGGAGGCCGCGCTGACGGGCGAGTCGGAGCCGGTGGAAAAGGTGACGGAAGCCCTGGAGGCGAAGGATGTGACGATCGGCGACCGGCGCAACATGGCCTTCATGGGAACGATCATTACGTACGGGCGGGGCGCGGGGATTGTTGCCGAAACCGGGATGAACACGGAGCTGGGCGCGATTGCGGCGATGATCCAGACCGTGGAGTCGGACCCGACGCCGCTCCAGAAGCGCATGGACCATCTCGGCCGGGTCCTGGCTGTCGCGGCGTTCGTGATCGTCGTGGTGATCTTTGCGCTCGGGATGATGCGCGGCGAGGGGTTCAAGCTGATGTTCCTGACGGCGGTCAGCATGGCCGTGGCCGCCGTGCCGGAAGGTTTGCCGGCGGTGGTCACCATTGCGCTCGCGCTCGGCGCGCAGAAGATGCTGAAGCGCAACGCGCTGATCCGGAAACTGCCTGCCGTCGAGACGCTGGGCTCGGTGACGGTCATCTGTTCCGACAAGACCGGAACGCTGACGGAGAACAAGATGACCGTGACCGCGCTGGACGTGGCCGGGCACCGGCTCGACCTCATTGCGCACCTGCGCGGCGCGGGCCCTGTGCTCCAGTCGGGCGACGAGCGCCTGAATATCCTGAAGGTGCAGCCGGCCCTGCCGCTGATCCTGGCTGGCGGCGCGCTGTGCAACGACGCGGCGTTGAAGTCGGAGGCTGGAACGCCGGGTCACTTCCAGACCGTCGGCGATCCCACAGAGGGCGCCCTGCTGGTGGCCGCGGCACGGATGGGCATGATGAAAGCAGACCTCGATCAGCTTCTTCCCCGGGTGGCCGAGGTTCCGTTCGAGTCCGAACGGAAGCGGATGAGCACGATTCACCGCCTGCCGGAGGCGGGCAAACCCGTACCGGAGCCGCTCAAGGCGCTCGGCGGGAAGCCGTACCTGTGCTTCACCAAGGGATCCGTGGACGGGTTGCTGGACATCTCCGGCGAGGTCTGGATCGAAGGGCGCCGCGAGCCGATGACGGACGACTGGCGCAAGCGGATCACTGCTGCCAATGAGCAGATGGCCGGAAAGGGCGTGCGCGTGCTAGGCGTCGCCTTCCGTGCCTTGGACGCCGTGCCGAAGACGTCGGACAGCCGGGAGGTCGAGTGGGATCTCGTGTTCATCGGTTTGGTGGGAATGATCGATCCGCCCCGCGAGGAAGTGAAAGCCGCGGTGGCCACGTGCCGGACGGCGGGCATCCGGCCGGTGATGATCACGGGGGACCATCCGCTGACCGCGCGTCACATCGCGCACGAGCTGGGCATCGCCGGCGAGAACGACCGGGTACTGACGGGTGTTGATCTCGAGAAGATGTCCGTGCAGCAGCTCGAGGGGATTGTCGAGCAGGTCTCCGTGTACGCGCGCGTTTCCCCGGAGCACAAGCTGAAGATCGTGCAGGCGCTCCAGGACAAGGGACACATTGTGGCGATGACCGGCGACGGTGTGAACGACGCGCCGGCGCTGAAGAAGTCGGATATCGGCGTGGCGATGGGGATCACGGGCACGGATGTTTCGAAGGAAGCGGCCGACATGGTTCTGCGCGACGACAACTTCACCACCATTGTCTCGGCGGTGGAGGAGGGGCGGGTGATCTACGACAACATCCGCAAGTTCATCAAGTACCTGATGACGAGCAACTCGGGCGAGTTGTGGGTCATGCTGCTGGCGCCGTTCCTCGGCATGCCCCTGCCGCTGCTTCCCCTGCAGATCCTGTGGATCAACCTTGTGACCGACGGGTTCCCGGCGCTGGCGCTGAGCGTCGAACCGCCCGAACGGAACGTTATGAAGCGTCCGCCCCGGCCGCCGAAGGAAAACGTGTTTGCGCACGGAATGGGCCGGCACATCATCTGGGTCGGCCTTCTGATGGGGATCAGCGTGCTGGGCCTCGGCAAGATATACCAGGCGCTCGGCATCTCCCACTGGCAGACCATGACCTTCAACGCGTTGACGCTGGCGCAGATGGCTCACGTCCTGGCGATCCGGTCCGAGCGCGATTCCCTGTTCAAGATCGGCTTTTTTTCCAACAAGGCCCTGGTCGGCGCGGTGTTGCTGACGTTCCTGCTGCAGGTGGCGGTGATCTACGTGCCGACGTTGCAGCGCCTGTTCAAGACCACGCCGCTGACGGCCTGGGAGTTCATCCTGACCCTCGCGGTCAGCTCGCTGATCTTCGTCGCTGTCGAGGTGGAAAAACTTCTGAAGAGACGGAAGGAATCGTCTACTTCCCCTTGTGCATCTGCTGCATGATCTTCATGAACGGATTTTCCTCGGCACCGGATTCCTGTCCGCTCTCGCCGGCGTCTTGAGCGCCCGAACCGAGCAGGGATGAGAACATGGATGTTTCCTTGTAGCCGGCGGGAAGTTCGAACAGCGCCTTGTCCGGGCTGGCCTTCTGGATCGAGGTGACCTCGGTGGTCACCTTCATGACCTGGGGCGTGCCGCCGCTTTCCGTTGTTGTCGTGGAGACGATGCGCTTCAAGGGGAAGCCCTTGACCTTGCCCCTTTCCGCCTGGATCAACTGGTCAAGCTGTTCATGGCCGGTCTTTGCCGCCTGCTGGCTCATCCATGCGTTGAGCCCTGCGTCGTTCAGTTCCGCGCAGGACCAGATATCCTCCTCGGTCATCGTGGAAATCGCCTTCTGCACGCCGAGGAAGTTCATCTCCATGGTGTACGACGTGCGAAACCGGTAATGCGTGGTCGGGAATCCCGCCATTTCTCCGCCCTTCTCCTCGAGAAGCTTCTCCACCCGGGGCGAGGACATTTTCATGTTCATCATCTGCATCGCCCCGCCCGCCATGCCGGCCATGCCCTCGATATCCCACCTGGCATAGGTCTTCTCCTCGCGATCCACCATGTACAGGGTCTTTCCGCCATCCGTGGTGACCATGAAGGATCCGGGCGGTGTCAGGGGGCTGCCGCTGTCCACGAATTCGATTCTGGCGTTGTCCCCGTCCACCACGCTGGTCATCTGGCTGTTCATCGCTTCCGAGTTCTGCCCCCCGTCGGCGCGGGTGATGGCCGAGTACTCCCAGCCGGCCATGGACTGGAGGACGGTGCAGAAAACGATCAATGCGGCGAGTGTCGCGATTCGGCTCATGACAGGCTCCTTCCTGGTTGGATTGGTTGAACTAATACTTCGCAGACGGCGGGTCTGCAAGGCCCGCGTTGCGGGGTGAACGGGTTGGCTTGACAACGGCCCTTTTTCGGATAGCTTCTCCGCGACGACTGCGTCCCTGTCTTCAGACATGTTGGCGATATTCCAATGATCCTGATTGTCAGCGTCATATTCATAGCCCTGGCGTTCGAGTACATCAACGGCTTCCACGACACGGCCAACGCCATCGCGACATCCGTCTCGACCAAGGTGCTAACGCCGCGGCAGGCGATTGTCCTGGCGGCCTTTCTCAACATGATGGGCGCCATGGTGGGCGTGTCGGTGGCCACGACCATTGGCAAGGGGCTGGTGGACACCAGCTTCGTCACCACCGAGACGATCTTCTGCGCGCTGTCCGGCGCCATCCTGTGGAACCTGATCACCTGGTGGCTGGGTCTTCCATCCAGTTCCAGCCATGCGTTGATCGGCGGGTTGTGCGGGGCCACGCTGGCTTCCGCCCATGGACACTGGAGCGTGATTCACTGGGCGATCGTGAACCCCGCCAGCGGGAAGCACGAGGGACTTTGGCCCAAGGTGGTGATTCCGATGTTCACCTCGCCCGTGATGGGAATCCTGTTGGGTTTCTTGCTGATGGGCCTGCTGACAATTCTTTTGAGGAAAATAACGCCCCGGCTGATCAATGCCATCTTCGGCAAGCTCCAGGTGGTCAGCGCGGCCTTCATGGGCTTCAGCCATGGGACCAACGATGCGCAGAAGACCATGGGCATTATCGCCCTGGTCCTGTTCACGGCGACCCAAAGCGGCGACTTCAACCATCTGCCCGCGTGGCTCCAGTTCCTGAACACGCCGAAGTTCGAGGTGGCCACGTGGGTCAAGGTGGTTTGCGCGCTGACGATGGCGGCGGGCACGGCCGCCGGCGGCTGGCGGATCATCCGGACGCTCGGCCACAAGATGGTCAAGCTCCAGCCCGTCCACGGCTTTGCGGCGGAAACGACCGCGGCCACCATTATCCAGCTGGCCAGCCATTGGGGCATTCCTCTTTCCACCACCCACGTCATCTCGTCCTCGATCATGGGCGTGGGCGCCACGAAGCGCCTGAGCGCCGTCAAGTGGGGGATCGTCGGCCGCATGGTGTGGGCGTGGATTCTGACCCTGCCTGTGACGGCGTTCTTCGCCTACTGGATGGAGAGGATCTGGATGTTCTTCCGCGGCGCTTCCTGACCCGTGCCCTCAGGACCTCCTTGCTTCCTCTCGGACCACCGTCTATTTTCTGCCGCGGACACGGGATATCAATCTTTCAACAGGGCAGGGGTGGCTATGACAAGAATTGCTTCCATCATTCCGATCGTGCTGGCGTTCTTCTCGTGCGGCTGGGCGTGTTTCGGGCAGGAGTCCGGCGGGCAGGACGCCCGGATTGCCCATATCGAACAGCAGATCGAAGCGACAAAGTCGCTGGCCGCGGCCGCGACGAACGACGCTGAGCGCGCCCAGTGGAACCAGAAGCTCGAACTTCAGAAGCAGGATCTCGAGAGCATCCGGAAACGGATTCAACTCGAGGCCAAGGAGAAGACGCTGTCGGCCGAGCACAAACGCCATGCCGATGTGGCCCTGCGCGAAGCCCTCCACGCCATTGATGCCGATGTGACCGCGCCGAACCAGGAGGTGTGGAAGCTGAACCGGACGATCCGCGATCTGCGCGCCGAGAGGGCGGAGCTTGAGGAACTGCGACAGCGTCTTCAGGACGATCCCCGGGAGAACGCCGAGCGCATTGCCGACACCGAGCAGCGGCTCCGGAACAGCGATGAAGATCTCATCGCCCGCACGCTCGAGCGCGACGCGGCGGAACTGCAGGTCCGCCTGGGCAAAGAGGCGAGCCGCATCGACGAGATGCTCAAGAATCACCCCCTCAATCCGCGGCCCACGATACGTCTCCTCATCGAGAAGCGCCGCGCCCTCGCCTCCGAGCAGAAGCAGATGGAGGACGTGTCCAGCCAGATGGAGTCGCTCGATCGGCAGAAGGTCGATCTTTCGGCCGCGCTGCTGCTCTCGCAGGAGAAGCTCGCCCACGTGGACGGAGAGCTGGCGCTGCTGGAGAAGAAAAAGCAGATGGACTCGAACCGTGGCGAGACCCGCCAGCTCCTGTACATGGCGAGCACCGAGAAGAAACTGCTGGGCTTGAGGATCCAGACGCAGCAGCGCCAGGTGGCGGCGCTGGAAGCCGTGAGCGGATACGCCCGCCAGCTGCGCGACCTGTACGCGAAGGAAATCGTCTTCCTGAAGGAGGATATGTCCTCGCTGCTGCTGCGCTACCGCAAGCAGTTCCTCTGGCCGCTGTCCGCGATTCTGACCCTGAT
>CALMZY010000234.1 GCA_937870865.1 uncultured Lentisphaerota bacterium
CAGTGGCCGGTACAGATTCACCTCGTTCAGCCCGGTGCGCCCTTCTTCATGAGCAAGGAACTGGTGATCATGAGCACGTGCGGGCCGATCGCGAGCGCCGACGTGCACTGGCGGTTTCTGCGCGGGCGGTCCGTCGTCGTCGGCTGCCCGAAACTCGACGACACGGACGGCTACGCTGAAAAACTGGGAGCGATTCTTTCCGAGCCGAGTATTCCCAAGGTGATTGTCGTCCGGATGGAAGTGCCGTGCTGCGGTGGGCTGACGGCGATCGCGCGGCAGGCCGTTCAACTCAGCGGACGGAAAGACCTGGAACTCCAGGAAGTCGTTATCGATCTAAGCGGCAACATTGCTGTGTAGACGCGCTCTGGAGAGTGCGTCTACTTCTTCGGCGGCATCGGGGACTGGCAGATCGTCAGCCGGAGCCCGCATCGCAGACACCGGCTGGCTTCGCGCACGGCCGTGTTCTCGTCGAACGTAGACTCCACTTCGGCGAAGCTCTTGGTCCTCTTGGCCAGCGGAAGGACCGGTGTCTTCGGGCGTTTGCGTCCCGTAAACTGCGCTTCGCGTCCGAGGCGCGGATTCTGTTTCTCCAGGGAGGCCAGCGATTCCTTGATGTTCCCGGCGCCGCCAAGATATTTGTCGATGGCCTCGGCCGCCTTCCGGCCTGTGTTAATGGCCTCGATCACGGTGGCGGGCCCGCTGACGACGTCGCCGCCGGCGAACACGCCCGGTCGCGAGCAGGCCAGAGAGGCCCGGTCAACCTGCAGGCGGCCCTTCTTGTCCATCGACACCTTGAAACCTTCCGGCACGGCGGATTTCTGCCCGATTGCCATGATCAGGTGATCCACTTCCTGGATGTACTCGCTGCCTGTGACCGGCACGGGACTTCGCCGTCCGCTCGAATCCGGCTCGCCCAGCTCCATGCGGATACATTCGATCTTGAGCTTCTGGCCGCCGGGCAGAACCTTCTGCGGCGCGACGAGAAACTGAATGTCGACGCCTTCTTCCAGCGCGTACTCGACTTCTTCCGGCGACGCCGGCATCTCCTCGCGCGTACGCCGGTAGAGCATGATCACCTTCGCGCCCATCCGCAGCGCGGTGCGCGCGACATCCATCGCGACATTGCCGCCGCCGACCACCGCCACCGTGCCGCCCAGCTTGATCTCCTCGCCCCAGTTGACCCTCTCCAGAACCGAGAGGCCGTCCAGCACCCGCGGGTCGTCCTCGCCGGGAATCCCCATCTTGGTTCCCTTGGCCGCGCCGACTCCGAGGAACACCGCCTGCACGCCCTCGTCAAAAAGCTTGTCCAGCGATTCCACGCGCGTGCCGGTTTTGATCTCGGCGCCGATCTCCTCGATGCTCCGGATTTCCTGGTCGAGTACTTCGTCGGTCAGCCGGTAGCGCGGGATGCTGGCGCGCAGGCTGCCGCCGGCTTTCGGGGCGGCCTCGTACACCGTCACGCTGTGCCCCAGCCGCCGCAGGAACCATGCGCAGGTCAGGCCGGCTGGGCCGGACCCGATGACGGCGGTCTTTTTGCCGGTCGCGGGCATCATGGGAATGGTGGACTTCCACTCGCCGGTGTCCACCTGCGCCACGAACCTCTTGAGTTCGCGGATCGCAATTCCCTCGTCGAGCGCGCAGCGACGGCACGCCTTCTCGCAGGGGTGGGGGCACACGCAGCCGAGTACGAAGGGGAATGGGGCGATGTCGCGAATGACCTGCAGGGCTTCCTGGAACCGGCCCTCGGCGATCAGGCCCACGTACTGCGGAATGTGGATGCCCGCGGGACAGGCGTTCTGGCACGGCAGGATCCGTTTCTCTCGGTCCGCCCACGGAATCGGGTCGCGGTCGCGAAGCGCGCCCGTCGGACAGACTTCCACGCAGGCGCCGCAGAACCGGCATTCCGCCTTGCGGATATCTTCGCCGCCGACGGTCGAAACCTGGCTCTCGATGCCGCGGTTCACGAACCCGATCGCCCCCACGCCGCGGACTTCCTGGCAAATGCGGACGCAGCGGCCGCACAGGATGCACAGGTTCGGGTCGCGGATGAAGAACGGATCGTCGTCGGCGACCGGCAGGTGCTTCGGCTTCGTCTTGTACGTGGACAGCATGTTCCGCGTGCCGGTGTATTCCACGACCTTCTCCAGCTGGCTGTCCTTCTGGATCTCCGTCGGGCCCTCGCTCAGGATGAGCCATAGCAAGTCCTGCCGCATCTTCTGCAGCTTGTCGGAATTCGTGTGGACGACCATGCCGTCCTTCGCGGGCGTGGTGCACGACGTCGGCAGGCCGCGCATGCCGTCGATCTCGACGATGCACAGGCGGCAGGCGCCGACCGGTCGCAGGTCCGGGTGATAGCAGAGGTTGGGGATGTAGAGGCCCGCCGCGAGCGCGGCCTCGAGCACCGTCTTCCCGTTTTCCACCTCAACCGCTTTTCCGTCTATGGTCAGCTTGATCATCGTATGGCCATGAAGTTGCAGGCGTTGTAGCACGACTTGCACTTGGTGCACTTCGCGCGGTCAATGGTCGCGGTCGTGCCCTTCTTCCACGTGATCGCGTCGACCGGGCACACCTTGAAGCAGGCGCCGCATTTGACGCACGCGTCCTGGATCACTTCGAAGTGGAGGAGCTCGGTGCAGACGTGCGCCGGGCACTCCCGGTCCTTCACGTGCGCCTCGTACTCCTCCGGGAAGTACCGCAGCGTCGTGATCGCCGGGTTGGGCGCCGTGTTGCCGAGCCCGCACAACGCGGTGTTCTTGATCGTCTCGCCCATCTCCTTCAGGAACGTGATGTGCTCCTGCGTGCCGCGGCCGGCGGTGATTTCCTCGAGCACCTCGAGCATCCGCTTCAGGCCCACGCGGCACGGCGTGCACTGGCCGCAGGATTCCTCGACCGTGAACGACAGGAAGTAGCGCGCGACGTCCACCATGCACGTCGTCTTGTCCATGATGATGATGCCGCCGGACCCCATGATCGCGCCCGTCTTCGTGATCGACTCGAAATCGATCGGCGTGTCCACGAGCGATTCGGGCAGACAGCCGCCCGACGGGCCGCCGAGCTGGACGCCCTTCAGGCCGACCTTCTTCTTGATCATGCCGCCGCCCGGTCCGAAGATGAGCTGGCGGATCGTCGTGCCCATCGGCACCTCGACCAGGCCGGTGTTCCTGACCTTGCCGGCCAGCGCGAAGACCTTCGTGCCCTTGCTGCCCGCCGTGCCGATCGAGCTGAACCACTCCGCGCCCTTGTTGATGATCGCGGGGATGTTGCCGAACGTCTCCACATTGTTGATCAGCGTGGGCTTGCCCCAGACGCCCTTGTGCGCGGGGAAGGGCGGCTTCACGCGCGGCACGCCGCGCTTGCCCTCGACGGACGCGATCAGCGCCGTCTCTTCGCCGCAGACGAACGCGCCCGCGCCCTGCATGATGTTGATGTCGAACGAAAACTCGCTGCCGAGAATCTTATGGCCGAGGAAGCCCTTTTTCCGCGCCTGCTCGATGGCGATGGTCAGGCGCTTGATGGCCAGCGGATATTCCGCGCGGCAGTAAATGATCCCCTCCTGCGCGCCGATCGCGTAGCCGGCGATGATCATGCCTTCCAGGACGGCGTGCGGGTCGCCCTCCAGCAGGCTGCGGTCCATGAACGCGCCTGGGTCGCCCTCGTCCGCGTTGCAGATGACGTATTTCTGGTCGCCCGCGGCGTCCCGGCAGAACCGCCACTTCTGGCCGGTGGAGAACCCCGCGCCGCCGCGTCCGCGCAGGCCCGACTTATGCACTTCCTCGATTACGTGGGCGTACGGCTGGGCCAACGCCTTCGGCAGGGCGGTGTATCCGCCGGCCGCCAGATAATCCGTAATCTTCTCCGGATCGATTTCGCCGCAGTGCGCGAGCACGATCCGCATCTGGCCCTTGAAGAAATCCTCGTAGTCCTGGCCCGCGCGCAGGGACGCCACCGGCTCGCCCTTCACAATGTGCTCTTCGACGAGCTGCTTCACGTCCCCGGGCTTGATGTACTCGTAGACCACGCGCCCGTGCCGGGGCGTGATGATGTCCACGAGCACGTCCCGGAACAGCCCGCGGTCGCCCGTGCGGACGATGTCCCAGTCGTGCCGCAGGCCGCGGTGGGAGAGTTCGTGCTCGAACGCGTCCGCCACCTTCTCGGCGCCGGCGGCCACGCCGCTGGTGCCGACGCAGATGAGGATCTTGTTCTGGGGATGGGTGGCGGTCATGGTGTCCTATTTGTAATTCTCCATGACCTCGTCCATCTTCTGCACCGTGCAGCGTCCGTAGAAATCATTGTCGATCATCACCACCGGCGCCATGCCGCAGCAGCCGAGGCACGCCACGCGCTCGATCGTGAATCGGTTGTCCTTCGTGGTCTCCTCGACCTGGACCCCCAGCTTGCCGCAGACGTGATCCAGGATGTCCTTGCCGCCCATGATGTAGCACGCGGTGCCCTGGCAGACGCGGATCGTGTGCCGGCCGCGGGGTTCGAGGTAGAACTGCGCGTAGAACGTCAGGATGCCGTAGACCTCGACGGGAAAAACGCCCGCCGCCTCGGCGATCGGTTCGATCGACTCGCGCGGGACATACCCGAACCGCTCCTGCATCTTCTGGAGCAGGGGAATCAGGATGCCTTTCCGGCCGCGGAACGGCGCGATGATGGCGTCAATGTCGGCCCGGCTGATCTGGTTCTCGGTTTCCACGCGTGTACTCACTCTGTCATGCCTTCAGGGAAGACCTTGCGGCTCAAACACCTTACCACACGCGCAGGGCCTTTCCAGTTCGTTGGACCGCGGATCATGGTAAAATGCGTGTCGATTCGCAACCGAAAAAGCGTAAACTGGACACATGGCTGAAATTACAGACATGGACCGAAAGATGGCCGAAATCTGCGTTCACTGCACGGTTTGCCGGCGCGCGCGGAAAACCCAGCGCGGGTTCAGTTTCTGGCTGGTGAAGCACGTCGAAGGCGGCCTGTGCCCGTTCTGCAAGGCGTATGAACGCGTGTACGGACGAAAAGCCCACGAGCCCGCAGCCTGATTTCCCTCCTTCGGAGAATGCGTCCAAAGTCTGAAAACGTCCCGTTTCCTTTATCTGGTGTCCTTCTTCACGTTGTCGCTCGACCCTGAAAGGGTCAGGCAACTCAGCAAGGGGTGAAACCCTTTGCTCTGGGTCAACAGGCTGTGATGGACCCTGAAAGGGTCCCGCAAGGG
Organism: uncultured Lentisphaerota bacterium; assembly: GCA_937870865.1. Classification (GTDB taxonomy): domain Bacteria; phylum Verrucomicrobiota; class Kiritimatiellia; order CAIQIC01; family JAGNIJ01; genus CALMZY01. The sequence goes on from CALMZY010000234.1 coordinate 5,210, forward strand.
CGTTGCGCAACCCCTTCAGGGTTGATGATGGAGGCGATCCTTGTTCCCGGTGCGTAGCACCGGGCTGAGTTGCGGCAGCCCGTTGGGCTGCGGAGCAGGAACGGCAGAAGCCGAAACCAGAGAGCGGGACTTTTTCCAAGTCTTGGAGATTTTGGGCTCTGATTTTCCAAGGATTGGAAAAAGTGAAGAAGATCCTGAAGAGCCGCCGTCTGCGCTGACTACTTTCGGATCCGGTCCGGCGTGACTTCATTGGGGCAGGGCCGGCCGGCTTCGAAATCGCTGACGTTTCCCAGCGTGGTTTCGGCGATGTTCGTGAGCGCTTCGCGCGTGAAGAACGCCTGGTGACCCGTGATGATCACGTTCGGGAACGTGAGCAGGCGCGAGAACACGTCGTCCTGAATGATCCGCGTGGAGAGGTCCTCGAAGAAGAGGTCGGCTTCCTCCTCGTACACGTCGAGGCCGAGGTGGCCGATCCGCCCGGACTTCAGGCCGGCGATGACGGCTTTCGTGTCGATCAGCTCCCCGCGGCTCGTGTTGATGAGCATCGCGCCCTGCTTCATCTGCCGCACGGCCTCGGCGTTGATGAGGTGGTGCGTCTCGGGCATCAGGGGGCAGTGGAGGGTGATGATGTCGGAGCGCGCGTAGAGGTCGGGCAGCGTAGTGTAGCAGGCACCGAGCCGTTCAAGCTCGGCGTTGCGGGTCCGGTCGTGGGCCAGGATGCAGCAGTCGAACCCCATCATGATCTTTGCCACGATGGAGCCGATCTTGCCGGTGCCGATCACGCCGATTGCGTGGCCGTGGAAGTCGAAACCCAGCAGACCGTCCAGCGAGAAGTTGCCTTCGCGGACGCGCGTGTAGGCCTTGTTGATCTTTCGATTCAAGGCGAGCATCGGGCCGACCGTGTGTTCAGCGACAGCGTGCGGCGAATAGGCGGGCACGCGAACGACGGTTAGGCCGAGGCGCCGGGCGGCCGCGAGGTCCACGTTGTTGAACCCGGCGCACCGCAGGGCGATCAGCCGCGTGCCACCCGCGGCCAGCGCCTCCATCACGGGCGCCGTGAGCTGGTCGTTGACGAACACGCAGATGGCGGGAAAGCCTGCGGCCAGGGAGACCGTCTGTTCCGTGAGGCGCGGCTCGAGGAAATGCAGGTCATGCTGCTTCTTCCGGCCCGCCTCCCTGAAGAAGAACTCGTCGTACGTTTTCGTGCTGAACACCGCGATTTTCATAGTTCAAGGATAGCACAACGCGGGTGTTTTTCCACTGCGGCGGCCGCAACTTGGAACTTGAAACCTGGAACGTGAAACTGCCTACGGTCGCCAGAGGTACATCAGGCGCGGCGTCGCGGCGTCCCACAAGCCGGAGCGGGACAGGTGGAGCGGGGATTTGATTTCGGAAAGCAGTTCGAAGAACTCGGGCCGGCGCTGGTACTGCACGATTCGCACGGAGGTTTCGCCGAGCAGTTCCGACAACTTGGCCACGGCGTCCTCCCAGTAGCCGATCTGGTCGATCAGCCGGTTCGCCAGCGCGACGTCGGCCGAGAAGATGCGGCCGTCGGCAAGCGCCTTGAGGCTCTCCGCATCGACGCCCCGATTGGTCAGCACGATGGAGAAGAACTGCTGGTACATGGAGTCGATCATCACCTGGAGTTGCGCGACTTGCTCGGGCGAGACTTCGCGGAACGGGTTGAGCAGATCCTTGTTCGTGCCCGACTTGATCGTCACGTCGGTCAGCCCGATCTTGTCGCTCATCCCTTTCCAGTTCAGCGTCTGCATGATCACGCCGATGGAGCCGAGGATCGACGTGGGCTCGGCGACGATCCAGTCGGCGGGCGCGGAAACATAGTAGCCGCCCGAGGCCGCCATGCTCCGGACGAACACAATGATCTTCCGGCCGTCGGCACTCTGCTTGAACCTCTCGAGAGCCTTGTAGATTTCATCGCAGGCCGTCAGATCGCCACCGGGGGAATCGACCTCGAGAAGGATTGCCATCACGTCCTCGTCGTTCATCGCCGCGCGGATTTGCCGGAGGATCGCTTCGATCCGGTCGTAGCGGATTCCGAAAAGGCTTTCCTCGCTTTCCCGGAAGATCGCGCCTTCGATCGCAATCCGGACCGCTTTCACGTCGCCCGAGCCGTACGACCATTTCTCGGTGAAGACGGGAAACTCGTCCTGGGCTCTGCCTCCGACGGGAGCTCCGGCCTTGGCGGCGAGGCTCACGAAAAGCCCCATGTTGATCATCATGCTGACGATCAGGAATACGCCCAGCACTGCGATCGAAATCCAGAAACCGGTGTGAGAGCACTTGCGTTTCGGTGGCTGCGGAAGGGGTGGTGTCATGGGGGATAAGGTACCGGGAAAAACGGATTTGTTCAATGGAGATGGATGTCCTTCATCCCTCTCTTACTCGTAATCTTAATCGTACTCGTACTCGATTCAGAGAACGGATTGATTACGATTAAGAGTACGATTACGAGTACGATTAAGAAACCAGCCCCATCACGTACTCCAGCACCTTCTTCCAAGGTTCGGAAACTGGGGCATCCTTGTCGACCAGTTGGATTGAGATTTCTTTCTCGCCGGCAACTTTCACGAGCAGTGTGCCGGCCTTCGAGTGGGCCTGGGTTGAGACGCTGTCCTTCATCGCCGCGCTCAGAAGTGCCCACAGTTCGCGCGCCTGCTCGCGGAACAGGCGGCCGGCCAGCGTGTTTCCAAGCCAGATTTCCCCGTTCTCCGCGATGCGGATCGTCTGATCGGCGGTCTTCAATTCGATGCTGAAAGGCTTGATCGGTTCTGCTGGTTCGGCCTCGGCTGCCTCGTCGTCTTTCGCGTTTTCATTCAACACCACTCCCACCGCCGGCACGGCGGAAAACAGCTTCGCGCCGCGGCCGAAGAAGCCTGCTTTTGCCGCGGGCATGTTCATGGCGAGGTCGGCTTCCCGGCCGAAGACGCCTTCGTAGGAGACGCTATCCGGCATTTCGACAGGCACCTGCACTGTGCGGGGCGTGCCGTTCTCGTTGACCACCTTCTCTTCGACGGCGACGAACGACGTGTACTTCGACATGAGCCGGTACTTCAGCGCGAGTTCGGTGATGGCGTTTTCGACGTCCGCGTTCGCGCCGCCGTATTCCTCGGTTTCAAGATCGCGGATTCGCGAGCGCGCCCAGAGCGGAGCCAGCACGGCGTTCTCGGAAACGGCGTCCGCAAGTCTCACGGGAACGGGGTAGGAGACGTCCTTGCCGGCGATCTTTCCGTGAATGGTCACCGTGGCTTCACCCGCCTGGTTGTACCGGCCGAGGACGAAGATCGGCTGGCCGGCGAACAGGTCGCGGATGCGCGCGGGGTAGAGGTCCTCGACCGACAGCCCGGCCCAGTCGACGCGGATGTTCGTCAGGACAGGATTGCGGACGCGCTCGTAGAACTGGTTCACGGCCTCATCCGGCTTCTCGTTCAGCAGGACGTACTTCACGTCGCCGCGGCCGACCTCGGCCATGCGCTCGAGCAGGTAGCGGTTCACCGACGAGCCGACGCCGAACGAGAACAGGCGCGTGTTCTCACCGAGCTTTTCGCGAATCGCGTTCAGGATTTCAGTCTCGTTCCCGATGTAGCCGTCGGTCATGAAGCAGACGATGCGGAGGCGATTGTCGCGCACGGGATAGTCGAGCGCCGCCTTGATCCCTTCGATCATCATTGTGCCGCCTTCGCCCTCGAGCCCGTTGATGTACGACAGCCCGCGGCGGATGTTCTCCTTCGTCGCCGGGAGCGGCTCCGCGGAAAACGGGGAGGCGGATTCCGAGAAGCGGATGATCTGAAACGTGTCGTTCGGGTTCAGGTTCTGAAGCGCGTAGCGCACCGCTTTCTTGGACAGCGAGATCGGCTCGCCGGACATTGAGCCCGAGCAGTCCATCACGAAGACCATTTCCTTCGGCGTGACCTTGTCCGCCGCCGGCGCATCCGGCGGCTGGAACATCAGCATGAAATAGCCGCTCGTGGTGAACCCTCGCGGTGAACCGCCGAGTTCGCCTTGGTGGTTGAGGAGGGCCATCTCGGGTTTCGGTCCGGCGATCTTATAGCGGACCACGAAGTCCTTGTTCGGGATCGCGTCGTTGGGGTTGAGCTTGATCTCGCAGGTTCCATGATGGATGTCGTTGAAGTTCAGTTCGGGGATGGTCGTCACCTGGTGCGACGGGAACTCCAGATGCCTGACCGGCAGTCCTGCGTTTAGCTTCACGGTCACATTGATGTCGTGCCCGTTGCGCTCGCCGGGCTTCAAGACGGGGGGCGTGATCGTGGAAGCGTCGGGAACTTTGTCCGTGCCGGGAATGAATCGCGGCCCGACGACCATGGGGAACACGAATTCGTAGCCGCCTTTCTCATGCGTAAGCACTTCGTCGTACGTTATTTCCACAAGAATATCGTCGCCCGGCATGATGTTGGCGACGGACTGGCTGAAGATGTTGGGGCGTTCCTGCTCGAGGAGCGCGGCGGTCTTTCCGGCGTCGCGGGCTTCCTCGTAAATCTTCCGCGCCTCCTCGCGCTTCTTGATGTCGCCCTTGATCACGCGGTCGCCGATCCGGATCTGCATGTCGTTGACGGCCGCATTCTGGGGTAGGGGAAAAACATAAACGGCCTCGATGGGATCGTCGTACGGATTCGTGAACGTCTGGACGACTTTCACGCGCGTCACGAAGCCGCTGATCTCCGCGTTGACCTCGGTGTGCTTGAGCGGCAAATCGACGGGTTTCTCGCCCTTCTTCACGACGACCTCCATCGCGCCCTGGGTGGGGACGTCTTCTTTGGCCGTTGCGCCGATGCACAGCGCGATCATCACGGCAAGCGCGAGCGAAATGATGCATGTCTTCATGGTACGACTCCTTGCGCCGGTTCGGCCGGCGTGATGACGGTGCAGGGAAATGCTCTCTCGGACTCCGCCGGTGCCTCGATGGAAAGCTCGACGACATGCGCGTCCTGCGTGGATACGCGCGCCATGCTGCCGGGCACGCTCACGGTCCAGTTGGTAGTGGCGAATGTGCGTGTCACGAGTGCCGTGGCCGCGTTTTTCGACGGGTTGATGACGTGCACGGCATACTGACGGGCTGTTCTGTGATCCTCTTTCTTCAGCTTCCGCAGGGCTTCATCGCCATCCACGAGTGAGGGATTCACGGAGACGGTCACATCGGGGGGCGCGGAAACGGACCACTCGTTCCCGCGCGCCGGCGGCACGGCCGCCGGCGCAGCGAAGTGCCCGCGGCTGGCCTTCATGGCAACCGCGGATTCGCCCAGCGCGAACGGTCTGCGGAACGCAGGCTTCGACTCGGCCATGGCCAGCACGCTTTCCGCCCGGTCTCCCTTGAGTTCAACAGGCTCGGTGGCCGGGGCCTCCCTCTGATCCTTACCGGCAGCGGCTGCGTAATCGGCGATTTCGTCCACGGGTGGTGTCGTCGCGTTCTTCATCTCTTCATGAGGCGCTTCAACCTGTGAGGAAGGGGCGGTCACTGCAACGCTCATGGCAACCTGCATCGGGCGTTTGCCCGCGAAGGGGCCTGTGTAGAGAAGCGCAAGCAAGACCGCCGCGGCGGCGAAGGCGGCTGCCCAGCCAAAGCGCGGAAGGAGCATCGTTCTGCGCTCGGGCGCGTTCCGAACCTGCCGCAGGGTTTCGGCGATGAGTTGTTCGGACGCGCTGACGTCGCCGCGCAGGAGATCGAGCGACGCGAACTTCTGTCTCAGTGCGTCAGCGCGGTTGCGGCAGTCGGCGCATTCGGCGAGGTGCTCGGCGATCGCGGCGCTTTGCTCGTCTGTGCAGAGACGGAACTGGGCGTCGAGAAGCTGGCGGTCTGTAAGGTGGTTGTTCATGCAGCACCTTCCTTCGCGGCGTCCGGGAGAAGCCGGGCGAGAGTCTCCAGCGCGCGCGACATCTGCTTTTTCACCGTGCCCACGGAACAGCCGAGCGACTGAGCGGCCTCGGGATAGCTGAGTCCTTCGAAGTAGGTCAGGACAACGGTCGCGCGCTGGCGCGGCGGCAGCGACTCGAGCGCCTTGCGGACCTGTGTCTGCCGGTCGCTTTGCGCGGCGGATTCCGACGGTGTGGGATTGGGGTCAACGATCAGCTTTTCCCCTTCGTCCAGCGACACGAACCAGCGGGACCGGCGGCGCAGGCTGTCGATGGCGAGGTGGGTGGCGATCGCGTAGAGCCAGGGTTTGAAGCGGCTGCCGGCGCGGAAGCTCCCGGCCTTGCGGTGGACGCGGAGGAAGGTTTCCTGGAACACGTCCTCGGCCTGTTGCCGCTGCATGCACAGGCGCACCAAGTAGCCGAGCAGGGAGTCCGCGTGCCGGCGGACGAGCCCTGCCAGGGCAGTCTGGTCTCCTTGCTGGTACGCGTTCATGAGAGCCTCGTCACTCGTTTCCATGGGATTGAGTTCCCCGTTCTGTAGACTGTTACGCATGAGCGCGCCCGGCGGTTGACAGGAACGTACGAAAAAACGAACAGAAGATAACGAAGAAAACGAAGTCGCGTAAGGTGTGGGTCCGTTTGCCGGTGGCAGTGGAGAAAACGTAGCCGCGCCCGCAAGGGCGTGG
>CALMZY010000235.1 GCA_937870865.1 uncultured Lentisphaerota bacterium
TTCAGTCGTGACGAATCAACGTGCGTGTAGATCTGCGTGGTTGTGATGTCCGAGTGCCCCAGCATTTCCTGGATGATCCGCAGCGGTGCGCCATTCGCAAGCAGATGGCTGGCAAACGAGTGCCGCATCGTGTGGGGCTTGACGTTCTTCGTGATGCCCGCATCGCGAGCGTATTTCTTGATCATCGTCCATATCTGTTTCCGGCCGAAGGGGTGTCCCCGGCGGCTGAGGAACAAGGTTCTTGAGGAGGGATCCTTCGCCAGGAGAGGGCGCAATTCGGCGAGATAGCGCTGGACGGACTGCCGGGCCGAATCGCCCATCGGCACCACGCGTTCCTTGCGGCCCTTGCCCATGCATCGCAGGAACCCTTCGTCAAAGTGAATGCTGTCCAGGGTCAGGGACGCAACTTCCGAGGCCCGCAATCCCGTGCTGTAGAGCGTCTCGAGGATGGCCTTGTCCCGGAGCCCGAGTTTCCGGGCCTGTGTCGGCGTCGCGAGCAGACGCTCCACCTCCTTGTAGGTGAGCGTACCAGGCAGGACTTTCCACAACTTGGGGGAGTCCATGGTTTCCGTGACGTTCTTCCTGAGCAGGCCGTCCTGCTGCAGGTAGCGGAAGAACACCTTGATGGAAACGAGTCGGCGGGAGATGGAGTTGCTGCTCAATCCCCGGTCCTTCTGTTCCATCAGGAAATCGAGGATGTCGCGGCGGGTCACGGAATTGACGGACACGGTGTTGCGATCGCGCAGAAATGACAGGAAGGACTTGAGATCCGCCCCGTAGGCGGCGCGCGTGTTCTCGCTCAAGCCGCGCTCCAGCGCGATATAGTCCAAAAACTGGTCCAGCAGCGCTTGCATCAGAAGACATGGGGCACTGGAGGGATGGAGTGTTGGAGTGATGAGCCATCGACCGTCTCACCACTCCAACACACCAATACTCCAATACTCCGCTTTCCTACACTTCCGGATCCCGACCTGTCAGCTTCTTGAAAGCTTCCAGGTACTTGTCCCGAGTCCTGGCGCTCACCTCGGCCGGCAGGGACGGGGCCGGCGGCGACTTGTCCCAATCCTTCAGAGTTTCGAGGTAATCGCGCACAAACTGCTTGTCAAAAGAGGGCGGGGACTGTCCCGGCGCGTAACTCGACGCCGGCCAGAATCGGGAGCTGTCCGGGGTCAGCATTTCGTCGAGGACGATCAGCTTCCCCTCGAAGAGGCCGAACTCGAACTTGGTGTCCGCGATGATGATCCCCTTGCCGAGGGCATAGTCCGCGGCGAACTTGTACAGCGCCAGGGTTTTCTCCTTCAGCTGGGCGGCCAGTTCGGCTCCAACCATTTTCTCCACCTGCTCGTACGACACGTTCTCGTCGTGGCCGGTCTCCGCCTTGCGGGCGGGCGTGAAAATCGGCTCGTCGAGCTTGTCGGCCATCCGGTAGCCCTTGCGAAGCCGGATGCCGCTGACGATACCGTCCTGCTGGTACTCCTTCCAGCCGGACCCGATCAGGTAGCCGCGGGCCACGCATTCCACGGGCAGGACCTCGGCTTTCTTGACGATCATGGATCGGCCGCGAATGACGGATTCGTGGGCGCGCAGGGAGGCCGGATACTGCGCGACATCGGTGGTGATGACGTGGTTGGGAATCAAGTGCTTCGTTTTGTCGAACCACCAGGCCGACAACTGGTTCAGGATGTGGCCCTTCATGGGAATGCCCGTCGGCAGGATGCAGTCGAATGCGGAAATCCGGTCGCTGGCAACGAGGAGCAGGGTGTTGCCGAGATCGAAAATGTCGCGGACCTTTCCGCTCTTGAATTTCTTGATGCCGGGGAGCTCGATTTTTGTCAGTGCATTCATGGTAGGGGGATGAAGGTCTTGCCGATCATGCGTGTTGCAGGTTCTTGATCCACTCAACAAACAGTTTTGCACCGAACAGGGTCGCGCCTGTTGCGGAGTAGGGCCTTTCCTTCTCCTCGTAGGCGGTTCCGGCAATGTCGATGTGCGCCCACGGGATGACCTCGGGGACAAACTGCTTCAGAAACATCCCGCCGATGATCGTTCCGGCACTGCCTTCGCCGACATTCTTCATGTCCGCGAACTGGCTGCGGATGTCGTCCGCATATTCCGGGAGCAGGGGGAGCGGCCACAACCGGTCCCCACAGGCTTCTCCGGCCTTTTGCAGCTGGTGAACGAGGTTCTGCCGGTTGCCCATGACGGCCGCGAGGGCGTGGCCCAGCGCGACGACGCACGCCCCCGTGAGCGTGGCGATATCCACGATCGCTTCCGGCTGGTAATCCGCGGCCACGGAAAGAGCATCGGCGAGGACGAGCCGGCCCTCGGCATCCGTATTCAAAATCTCGATGGTCTTTCCCGACCGGGATCGGATGATATCGCCGGGCCGCGTGGCCTTGCTGCTCGGCATGTTCTCGGCGGCGGCAAGAATGCCGATGACGGGGCGGGGAAGCTTCAAGCGCGCGGCGATCAGGGTGGCCGCGAGGACCGCCATGCCCCCGCATTTGTCGAACTGCATCCACTCCATGCTCTTCGCGGGTTTCAGCGAAAGCCCGCCGGAGTCGAACGTGATCGTCTTGCCGACAAGGGCCAGCGGCTTCAAGCTGCGGCGCGTTCCGCGGTAGCGCAGCGTGATCAGGCAGGGTTCGCGGCGGCTGCCCTGCGCGACGGCGAGAAGCGCGTTGCAGCGCGCGCGGCGTAGCGCTTTTTCCGTCATGACGGTGCAGGAGACGCCGTACTTGCTCGCGAGGCTCGACGCGCGTTTGGCGATCAGAGAGGGATAGGCTTCGTTCCCGGGCAGGTTTGCGAGGTCGCGGACCTCGGCGAGAGTTTCGCCGATGATGGCGGCTTCGTGCGCGGCGCGGCGAAGGGTCGGCAGCGCCTGTCTCGCGTCGGTTACGATCAATGACCCGCCGGCCGGTTTCTTCTTCGACGAAACAAATTGGGTGAACTCGTACCGCCCGTAATGAAAGCCCCTCACGATTGCGGCCACGAAGTCGCCGCAGGAGCAGGGCGAGGGGCAAACTTCCTGATCAACAGGCGTGGCGATGTCCGAAAGCCCGAGACGCCTTGCGGTCCGGGCGATGGCGGAAGCGGCCCGCTCGAGCCGCCCGTTGTGGAACTCGTCTTTCCTGCCCAGACCGGCGATGGCGACAAATCTGACCGGGAGCGATTCCCATGACGGGAAAACCGAAGTTTCACCGGCCCGGCCCCGGAAGCCCGTGTCCTTGATCCATTTCTGG
>CALMZY010000236.1 GCA_937870865.1 uncultured Lentisphaerota bacterium
CTCGAGATTCGTCCGCGCGGCCGCGTAGTCTCCGCGCGCGGCATGCGCGGAACCCATGTTCCCGCGCGCGGCGACCAGGCCGGGGTCGATGGCCAGTGCGGCAGCGAATTCGCGGATGGCTTCATCCGCCTGCCCCGCTTTCCTGAATGCGACGCCGCGCGCCAGGTGCAAGCCGGCGCTGTCCGGGAAAAGACCCTGCGCCAGCCCGTAGGCCTCGATGGCGCTCGGGTACCGCTCCTCGGCCTCATACGATTCGGCAAGGCCGACCAGGGCGTCGACGAAATGGGGACGCTTCTGAAGCGCCTTTTGAAAGCGCTCGCGGGCGTCCGCGTTTCGTCCCTCGCGGAGATAACAGCGGGCCAAATTGTACTCGTACAGCGCGCTGACTTTCGGGCCCCTGACGAGCTCTTCGAGAATCGGCAGCGCTTTCGCGTGCGCGCCGGCTTCGATGTACGCTGCCGCGAGGTTGTTCTTCAGCGCTGCGGCCTCGGCCTGGGTCTGGTACTTGACGAGCATGAGGGCCGTCTCGAGTTCGTGCGCGGCGGTCTCGTGCTCGCCCGCCCGCGTGCACGCGCGCGCCCGTGACGCGTGAAGAAGGGGGGCGTCAGGCGTCTGCTGGAGGCACTTGGCGAAAAACGTCTTGTCGTCCCGCCAGTCCGCGTTTCGCTGGACGATGCCGAGCCCGCCGGCCGCGACGATGCAGGCCGTCGCCACGCCGATGAGCCAGGGACGGCGCAGGGCGAGGGTCAACAGCCACGCCGCGCCGATCACGAAGAACGCCGACGGCAGGTACAGGAATCGTTCGGCCATGGTGAAGCCCATGTCCGCGGGCGAACTGATCTGGATGAGGTTGGCGAGCGGGGCAAAAGTGATCACGAAAGAGGCGAGCAGGAAGAACGCGGGCGCCGGGCCGCGGCGGAGTTTCCACAAGGCGGCCAGCAGGGCGGCAGACAGGGCCAGGGCAACGAGCATCGAAGGCGCGAAAGGATCGTCGACATGCGGGTTTCGGATGTACGCGTTGAGCGGGAACGGCCAGACGAGCTCCAGGACATACAGCCAGAAGGTCTTGATCGCCGACAGCAGCAGCGTGAACAGGCCGATCCCGGGGCCCGGGTTGTATTCGACATCGACGACCAGGGATCGCCAGATGAAGTAGGCAGCCGCCATGGCGAAAAAAGGCAGCGCCTCGATGGCGGCGGACCGGAGATTCTTTTCGCGGGCATAGCCGGACAGGAAGATGATGGCCGGCAGCGTGATGGCCATTTCCTTCGACAGCATGGCCAGCGCGAAGCACAAGACGGACAACGCCTGCGCGGGAAGCGAACGGCGGGCCGCATGGATGCAAAGCGCGGCCAGGAAGAACAGGGTGCAGATCACGTCGGTCCGTCCGGAGATCCACGTGACGGACTCCGTGTGAACGGGATGCGCCGCAAAGAACAGGGCGGCCGCGAGCGCGATGAACCGGTTCCGGCCCGAGGCGGGTTTCAGGAGAAGCAGGGCGAGCTGGAACACGAGGATGGAGCACAAGGCATGGAGCAGAATGTTCGTGGCGTGAAAGCCCGCCGCCCGCAACCCCCACAGCGCGAGGTCCGCCATGTACGACAGCGTGACCACGGGCCGGTAGTAGCCGTACTTGAGTTCGTCGTCCGAGTGGCTGAAGAAATCGCGTGCGAAGATCTCGCTGACAAAACGAGGCGAGCGAATGTGGTAATCCTCGATGATCAGCGACCGGTCGTCCCAGACGAAGTCGTTGTGCAGGGTGCCCGCGTAGAAGCCGCATGCGGCCACGAGGATCAGCAGGATCGGCAGAAGCGTCTTCTTCATTGAGTCACATCCACGCGCGCACCGCGAGCACGGCAAACAGCGCCAGGCCGTACAGCCGCCCGATTCTTCTCAACCGGGCCACCGGCCCGGGGCTTCCCGTACGGAGCATCTTCAGTTCCAGCGCGAGAGAGATAGCAAAAAAAGGGAGAAAAATGAACAGGATCGGAAGGCGCGTGGCGGCCAGCGTGAACGGAACCATCGCCGCGGCCGTGCCGCCCATGGCGAGCTTCACCGATCGCGCGACGCCGAGAATTCCGCACAGGTTGCGCAGGCCCGCGCGGCGGTCGGCGCGGTCATCCTCGACGCAGTGCAGGAGATAGTAGCTTGCGACAAACAGGAAGAAGGATGCGCCGTAACAAACGGACAGCCGGTCCGGCGCGCGGAACTGGAGATAGCCGGCGAAAAAGGGCAGGGCATGCGCAAGCCCGTTGCAGACGACTTCGAGGCCCGGCACGCCTTTCCATCGAAACGCGGGAGATGAGTACAGATAGCCGACGAGCAGGTAGCCGAGCAGAAAAGCGGGTGCGAGAAGGCGGCCTCCCGCCGCGGCGAGAAGAAGGATGCACGCCAGCGCGCCCGCCAGCCCGAGGTTGCGGAGCGCGCGCGACACGCGGAGGTCGGCGGCGTCCAGCGCGCCCAGCGCCTTGCCGGGGTTCTCGACGGTCTGACCAGCCTGGTGGTCGGCGAGCGTGTTGAACGTGAAGACAAACAACCCGGCCGACAGGGTGGCGGCGAGCCCCAGCAAGGCCGATGGATGAAGGGCATCCGCCATGAGGACCCCGACCGCGTATTGACCCGCGTTGGTCGAGAACTCCCGCGCGCGCGACAGGCGGAGCAGGCGGCCCGGATTCATGGTTCCCGCCTTTTTTTGCCGGTTTTTTCCTTCGCTTTTCCGTCCGTCTTCACCATGACGACCAGTTCGCCGAACTGGGCGTCCTCGGCGTAGTACTGGTTGGTCAGTTTCCGGAACGCGTGCCGGGTGGCGGAATCGAGAAACTTGCGGTGAACGATGATGTAGCGCGGCGACAATCGGCGCGCTTCATTGAACGATTCCTTCCAGATGGATTGGTCTTCGGCCTTGTCGGGGTATTTGAGCGTGAACGTGCCGATGAACCTCGTCTTGTTCGGCCGGTCGCAGAGATAGTAGAGCAGGGCCTGGTTTGGGAAGACGATGATTGGCTCTCCATCCGCCGTGTGTGTCCGGATGTAACGCACGAGCCGTGTGAGCTCCCGGCCTTTCTTCGGCGCCAGGTAGACGGTTTCCCCGCGGAACTCGAATGGCTTTGAATTGCGCATGGCCGCCGTGATGGTGCCGGAGTAATCCGTGGTGGCCAGCCCCTCGTGCCGCGCGACCAGCACGTTGAGGGTGTACGCGGCGCAGAGCCCCGCGGCCAGAAGGTAGAGGAAAGCCGCAAGCGAGCGCGCAGCCCACGCGGCGCGGGCGGTGCGGGTGAACACGGTCATGATTTTTTCCGAACCTTGGAAAAGCAGGACGACGGCCAGGATCCAGATGGCGGGGGAGCACTGGAAGAATCGGATCGGCGCCATCGGCAGGTACGCAGGCAACAGGGTCAGTCCGGCGGCGACAACCAGCAGCGCGAACAGGAGGTTGTCCCGGCTCGTCGCGCATCGGACCATCCTCGCGACGGCCGCGACGGCGCCCGTCAGCAGGACAATCGGTGCCGCGCCGAAGAATAGTTTCTGGAAGGGGTATCCGCCTTCCGCGGCGAATTTCCGGACGGCCACGGTCCACTTGGACAGCGTGTACGACGGCGCGAGGCCGAAGAGTTGTTGTCCCATGGCGCCGAGCGCGTGCTGGAAATGAAAGTACAGGATCACCGGCGCGAGCATCGCGGCCACGACCGCCAGGCCCAGGACGCCGTGAACGAACATCCTCTTCCACCGGGCCGCTCCGCGCGGCTCCAGCAGCGGACTCAGAAGCACGGCCAGCGCCAGGGTCAGCCCCGTTTCGAGTCCCACGTCCTGTCTCAACAGCAGGGAAACGGCGACGGCGGCAGACGCGGCTGCCATGTTCGCCGGGCGCCGCGACTCGACGTAGCGAAGAACGGTCCACAGCGAAAGGAGCGCGGAAAACGGATAGAACGATTTGAACCACGGCCCCGGAACGAACAGGACAACGAGCGCGGGCAGGATCGCGTAGCGGCGCGGCATGAAGCGCAGGCCGACGAGAAAGATCAGCAGGACGATGGCGGCCCGGACCGCCACCCACATGACGCGCGTGAGGAGAAAACTTTCGCCGAACACCTTGAACAGGCCGGCGACGATGTAGAAACTGCCGGGCGCATAGAAGTGATAGAAGTCGCGGTACGGAACTTCGCCCTGCGCGACACGCTGGGCGGCATGCACGAGGTTCCCCTCGTCGGCCAGCATCATGCCGCGGTTGAAGGTGGACGCGTAGAAACCGAGTGCCGCAAGGAAAAGGAGAAGTGAAATCAGTCCGTTGAAACGCGCATCGTGATGGCGTTCGCCCATCATTTCAGATAGCCCAGTGATCTGAGTTTCTCGACCTGGTCCCTGTCCAGTTTCTGGCGGGCGACCGGCGCTTCGCGGACGGGCTTTGCCGCCAGCCAGCCCGTGAGCATTTCGCGGAGACCCTCGCCGGTCTTCGTTCCCTTGCGCTCGAGATTCCGGGTTTCGCCGGGGTCTTCCGAGAGATTGTACACACCGCATTTCTTCAGTTCCCGGCCGGTGCAGATCAGCTTCATGTCCCCGCTCCGCACGCCTTTCCAGTTCCGCCCGCGGTCGAGCGAGAGGTACACGGGCCCGTAATCGGCGGCAGCGCCGCGCACCATCCAGGGCGCGAGGCTGGCGCCCGGAATACGCCGGGTCGAACGCACGCCCGCGAGATCGAGGATCGTCGAGAAGACATCCTTGTTGCTGACGGGGCGCTCGATGACCATCGGAACATCCGTCCGGCCGGGGACGACAAAGATCAGCGGCACATGCACGACTTCTTCGTAGAGGGTGTGGCCATGGCCGATGGCGTTGTGGTCGAGGAATTCCTCGCCGTGATCCGACGTGATGACGACGAGGTTGTTGCCGTTCGTCGGAATCACTTCCTCGAACAGCTTCCGGATGTACTGATCGCAGTAGCTGACCTCGCTGTCGTACAGGTCGGAAAGGGCCGGGGCGGCGGCGGGATTCCGGCGGATCTCGCCGAGCTGGCTTCTCAGCTCTCTCATCTGGGTGCCGGCCCATTTGTCGCACTCGGCCCGGTCCTTGGCGTACACGTCGACCCAGGGGGAGCGCGCCATGTATGGGGCATGGGGATCGAAGTAGTGGATCCAGAGGAAGAAAGCGCCCGGCTTGGCCAGTTCGTCCTTGAGGCGCGTCGCCGTGATGTGCGGCACGGGGCACTTGTCGAACCAGTGGAGCTCAAAAAAATCGAAGCCGCGCGCGAACCCCGTGTTCTTCGAAAGGTGGCCGTTTGCGGAAATGCCGTAGGTCCGGTAGCCCGCATTCTTCAGCGCCACCGGCAGGGTGATCAGGTCGCGCGAGATCATCTCCTGGCTGTCGATCCCTCGGCCGGCGACGCGGCCGTGGAGGACGCCGTGTTCGCGGGGATACAATCCGGTGAACAGCGTCGCCATCGAGGGGGCTGTCCACGGCGACCCCGAGTACGCATTCTGGAAGACAAACCCGCGGCTGGCGAGCAGGTCGATGAAAGGGCTGGTGTTGCGGCTGTAACCGTAGCACGAGAGGTGGTCGGCCCGCAGGGTGTCGATCGTCAGGAAAATAATGTTGGGGCCCCTGGCCGGTTCTGCCCGCGTTCTTGCCGCGGGTTCCCCCCGGGCGGGCGGCTCATCCGCGGCAGCATCGTCTTCCGTGTCCTGTTTCTTGCGGCATCCTGCCGGAAGGAGAATGGCGATGGAGAGAAGAAGAACGATCCCGGCGTGAAGTTTGCGAATCATGGGCGGTATTAAAAACGTTGGTCCGGTTTCTGGCCACTCGAAAAACGACCTTTCAGAAGGACCGCGCGCCGAACCTCATGGCCGCATGCGCGGCGCGGAAGTACCCGCCCAGCAGTTGGGGATACAAGGACCTGCCCGTGTTCCGGTACACCGCGAGCGCGAACCGCAGAGCGGCGCCCGCGAGGCCGATCGCGGCGTACTGGCGCGTCCTGCGAAGCGCGCGGCCGTACTCGAGGATGCCGTCAGGGCCGGTCGAACCGTGAAGTGCCTTGGCGCACGCGGTCGCCGCGATGTCCGCGCTGCGGAATCCGCAGACGTAGCCGCCGCCGGTCAGCGGGTTGACCATGCCGGCGGCATCGCCGATCAGCAGGCCGCATCCCGCGGTCAGGATAGGGGCGGGGCCGGCGGGGATGATCGCGCCCCGGCGGCGCAGCACGCGAAGACCTTTCAAATCCTTGCGGGACCGTATGAATTCGTCCAAGAGGCGGACGAGCGAGGGGCCGGGCACGCAGGTCAGGCGGCCGAGGCCGACGGAGAGGTAATCCTTTTTCGGAAAAATCCACGAGTACCCGAAGGGATTGCGTGCCGCGTCCGCCGTGAATTCGAGAGCGGGAAAGTCGTTGGCGACCGACTCAAGGTCCGCCTGCAACGCGCAGTAGCGGAGTTCGCCGGCGGGCCGGGTCTCGAACCCGGCGGTCCGGCGCGCCAGCGAATGGGGGCCGTCGGCGAAGAGAATGACACGCGCCCGCACTTCGTGTTCGCCGCCGCTTATTCGCGCCCGCACGATTCCCGTCCGCGGATCGGCATGCGTGACCCGGGCTCCGAGGCGGAACTCGGCGCCCTGTTCCGCCGCGCGGCGCGCGAGGTGCCTGTCGAAGCGTCCTCGATCGATCGTGAGATACGCGGGATCGGGGAACCGCCATTCCCGGACCCGCGTGCCGACGATGAGCCTGAGACAGGAAAGCCGCCGTTATCTCATCCGGCAGTTCGATGAACGGCGCGACATCGGCGCTCATCCCGCCCGCGCACACCGTGGAGAGCCCGGGTTCCGCATCCTTTTCAAAAACAACGACACGCATTCCGTTCCGGGCCATCCGGCCCGCGGCGAGACTGCCCGTGGGTCCGCCGCCGATGACGGCGGCATCCTAGAGCGTGGAATGTTCTCCGGTCATGCGGAAAGGAGTTCTACTTGAGGTATCCGAGCGAGCGCAGGGTCTCCTTCTGATCCCGGCTGAGGTTGGCGGGGCCCTTTTGAGAGGAGAAGACGGGGTGGGCGCGCAGCCACGAATTCAGCAACGTTTTCAGTTCATCCGCTTTCTCCGGCGAGCGCAGGGCGGCGGGATTGGCCTCCGCCGGATCGGACGCCAGGTCGAAAAGCTCGTACTCGCTTTTCTTCCGGCACAGCAGTTTCCAGTGATCGCGGCGGACGCCTTTCCAATCGTTGCCGCGGTCGAGCTCCAGGTACACCGGTTCGGGCGCGGGGCCGCCGTGGATGAGCGGCAGGAGGCTGTAGCCGGGGATCATCGCGTCCAGCCGGATTCCGCAGATGTCGAGAATCGTCGGCAGGATATTCCGGTTGCTCACCGGCGCCGCGACCGTCGTGCCCGCGAAACGGCGCGCGGGCATCCGCACGATCAGCGGGACACGCACCTCGGGCTCGTACAGCGTAAACCCGTGGTAAAGCCCGTTATGTTCGAGAAACTGTTCGCCGTGATCGGAGGAAACGACCACGAGACAGTCCTCGCCGATCTCCAGCATGCCGAACAACTCCTCGACGGAACGGTCGGCGTATCCCAGCTCGCTGTCGTACACATCGATGAGCGCCTGAAGCGCGGCGGGATTTTCCCGTATCGTGTTGCGGGTGTTTTTCAGGTCCTGGAACCCCAGGCCGCTCAATTGCCTGCAGAGCGCCGCGTTGGTGGAATAGACGTTGATCCACGGCTCGCGCGCCATGTACGGGGCGTGCGGGTCGAAGTAATGGACCCACAGGAAATACGGTTGCGATTCGCGAATGCGGGACCGGATTTCCGCCACCGCCCGGTTCGGTGCAGGCGACTTTTCGAACCACAGGGAGCGGATCACGTCGAACCCCTGGCCGAAACCCATTTCGCGGGTCATGTGTCCGTTCGAGAACACGCCGAACGTGGAATAGCCCCCCGCCTTCATCGCCTCGGCGAGCGTCAGGAAAGACGGATCGAGCGTTTCCTGCCGTTCGATCTTTCCTTCCGTGACGGTTCCGTGCAGGACGCCGTGTTCACGGGGGTAGAGCGCGGTCGCGATCGACGCCACGGACGGCGCGGTCCAGGACGCCGTGGAATACGCATTGGTAAAGAGGACGGCGTCTTTCACCAGGCGCTCCACAAAAGGCATTGTGTTGCGGGGGTAGCCGTGACAGGCGAGGTGGTCCGCCCGAACGGTGTCGACGGTGATCAGGATGACGTTGGGCGGTCGGGGGGCCGGCTTCCCGCAGGCGGCGAGAAGGGCTGCGAATCCACAGCAAAACAGGGTTTTCGGCAGGTGTCCAGCCATGGCCCGAGCTTACGTTTGAGGTAATGGAATCGCAAAGATAAACTTGCAAGCATCCATAGGGTAATTATGATTCACGCGCAAGGGGGATGGTCGCATGAAACACTACCGCAAGACGCTTCTCTTCCTGGCCTGCAACATCGCTTTCTCTCTCGCCGCCACGCCGTCCCTGGCCCGGACGGAAGGGCCCGACGAGTTCGGCTACATTGCGACGGACGACACACCATATACGTGGGAAGAACTGTCTCCCGATGCGGGCGGGAGTTGTCTGAACGTCATCGATCAGGACGACTGGCTGGATGGCAACAACGACGACGGCGCGTACGAAATTCCCATCGGCTTCGACTTCACGTACTACGGGCATGCCAAGACGAACCTTTTCATCAGCTCGAACGGCTTTCTGGCTTTCGATACCGCTTCCACCGAGTACACCGATTTCTGCATTCCGTCGGTGGAAGAGCCGAAGCGGATCCTTTGCGCCTTCTGGGACGATGTGGATCCCGGGAACCTGGACACGAATCTATTCCCCAACGACGGGAAGGTGTACTGGCAGACATCCGGCAGCGCTCCGAACCGCCGCCTGACGGTGGAGTGGTACAAGTGCCCTCACAATAACGACACCGATGCCCGCTACACGTTTGAAATCGTCCTCTATGAGAGCGGCGATTTTAAAACGATGTATAAGGACATGCAGGACGGGACCGGCGAGTACGCGGATGGCCGTTCGGCGACCCTCGGCATGGATGATGAGACGGGCACCCGGGGCATTGCGTGGCATTGCGGAACGGGCGCGGCCGGTCCCGTATCCAACGGCTTGGCCATTCTTTACACCGTGGGCGGCGCGGACATTCTTGTACTCCAGAGTCGGTGCGGCGACTCGACCGGACGCGTGTGGGAAGCGCTCAACAACCTCGGCCCCTCCTACGCCTACGTCTCCACGATGGAGCAGAATGACTTCGTGGACAAACTGCAGAACGAGGGTCCGTGGCGACTGGTGGTTATCGATGAATACAGTTCCTGCCTGGATGCCACGACCGTTTCGGCGTTGGGCAACTACGTGCTGAGCGGTGGCCGGGCGATCATCTCTTATTGGGGTTGGGGTGACTGCTGGTTTGGTGGACTGGACACGGCGTTCGGCGCATCTTACGCGGGCGACTACGTCGCGCCGATGGACATGTACCGATGGGATGCCGCTCATCCGATCTTCACGCTGCCGCATGCCGTGGGCGACATGACGGGTCCGTACGTCGATCCGTGCAACCGGGACGGCGCGATGTTTGACGCGGCCAACGGCGGAATTCCCGTCGCCGGCTACACCGCGGCGCCGCTGGCCGCGGGGCAGGCGGGCATTATCGTGGGCAACAGCGAGCGCACGATTCTGAACGGACAGGTGTTTGACGTTTATGACAGCCAGCAGATCGTGGATCTGCTCGAGAACGAAATCCTCTACCTGACGGGCGGCGGCGGGTTCCAGAGCGTGAGCAACCAGACGACCACCGTGTTCCTGGAGTGGCGGCTGAATCGCCAGACCGGAACGTACTTCGGCGACCTGCAGCTGTGCAACCGGCCGACCTCCGTGTATGCCCTGCGGGGACCGTTCTGGTACGAGGTGATTACCACGCCCGATTACCGGCTGATGCATCCGACCGGGATCAATCCGAACGACGGCCTGCCGTACCTGGATATCACGGCGCAGGTCGAATCCCAGCTCCAGGACTTCTCGCTGGATCCGGGCGAGTGTGTCGTCATCACGAATATCGAGATGTACTTCCGCACGCGCGTTCCGGTGGTCGGCAGCGTGCAGGGCGTGTGGGCTTTCGTGCAGGGCTTGAACGGCGGGACCGATACGGACGCGGACGGGCTCTTTGACTGGTACGAGGACGCGAACGGCCTGGACAAACTCAGCGCGCTGGACGCGAGCCGGGACCTTGACGGCGACGGGCTGAGCAACCTGCAGGAGTTCTGGGCCGGGACCAGCGCGAACGACAAGGATTCCTGCCTGCGCATCCTGGACTTCAGGAACGTCGACGGCAAGATGGTCGTGGAATGGGCCGGCGGGTCGAAGCTCCTGCAGAACGTCATGATGTCCAGGGGCCGCGTGAGCGTGTCGGAGAACGCCGTGCAGACGAAACGGGCTCCGAGCAACCGGACGAACCGGTACGAGTTCAAGCCGACGGGGAAATCGGGATTCTTCTGGATCGAAGCCAAGTAATCGAGCGGAGGCAAACGTGAAGAGACATCAACTCTGGATGGTTGTCCTGGTCGCTGTCGTCCTTTCATTCGCATTGAAGGATGCGCTGTCCGCCGATTCCGGCTGGTGGTGGAGCGTCGGCCCCGTCTATCGCGCCGAGATGGATGTCGAGTACTCCGGCAGTTCCTACGTGCAGGAGCAGGGCGTGCACGCGGCGGCGTCCTCGTCCGTCGATTCCGGCGTGGGCCCCGCCGACGGATATGCGGACCGCACCTACCAGGACGGCTTCGTGAATATGGACGTGGCGACGTTGAACGACGCGCTGACCTGGTACTGGGGATATGCGAATCCCGCGCAGTACAATGCCGCGGCCGACACGCTTAGTTTTCACGGCGGAAACGGCGGCTCGCGCGTGACGCGGACGACGACGATGGATGAGACCGTGGACGTCAAGGACGACATGGAAGGCGCGGGCGTGCGCGCGGAATTCGGGCGCAAGGTGTACGTCAAGGGTCAGATGAGCCTGGACGTGTGCGGTGGCGTGCAGGGCATTTGGAATCTCGAGAACAGCCAGAGCGGGTCCACGTACAGCGAGACCATCACCAGTCGCCGCTATACCGTGGACGACGTGTACGCGCTGGAAGGCGTCATCCCGCCTCCCGTCCCGTACGAGGGAACCTACAACGGGCCGGGCCCACTGATTCCGAACATTCCGACATCGCGCCAACAGCAGGGCGGCGGCGGATCGTCCGTGACGGCGGAGAACGACATTCACATCGACACCGAGGCCGACCTTGAATCCCTCTGGCTCGGTGCGCGCGCGTCCTGGAAGGGGAACGGCCCCCTCGTGATCTTCCTTCAGCCGTTCGTTTCGTTCAACTACCTCGACCTGAGCGCCAAGCGGACGGAGCAGTTCAACAAGGTGTACGCCGACGGGTCCGTCAAGACTCTGAACGAGTGGAAGGACGATGAGTCCGAGAGCGAGTGGCTTCTCGGCGCGGGCGTCAGCGTCGGCGGCCGCGTCAGCCTGAACAAGGACTGGTTCGTGGACCTTTCGATGATGTACGAGAACGTCGAAGAAGGCGATGTGGACGTCGGCCCCAACACCGTGACGATGGATCCGAGCGGCTACAGCGTTTCCCTGCAGATCGGCCGCGGGTTCTGATCCGCATCGTCGCCCGTTTGATTCGCGTCCGTCCCGGCTGTATTGTACCGGACCATGATCAAATTTGTCCGCGTTTCTCTCTATCTCCCGGCCCTGGCTCTCCTGCAGGTGGCGGTTTTCGCCCAGGCCCCCGTCGGCGGAAACGTGGGTGTCCAGCAGGGCATCGCCGTCCGACAGGCCATCGATACCGCGCAGCGCGGCCCGCCCCTCCGGCCGGGCGCGCGCGGTGTCTTTTCGGCGGGGGCTACGCACGTGGCGTCTTCCGGCTTCGAAGATGCCGGCGATGTCTCCGTGTCGCGCTGGTCTGCCGGCGCGGGGGTGGAACACGTGGCCACGAACGGTTCTCTGTTCGGTTTTGTGTTCGATCACGAGCGCAGCCGGTACGATTTTCACGATGATCCGGCGGGAATCGCCCCGGGCATCGAGACGGTGACGGCGAACCGCTTCGGCGTGAACGTGCGGCGCAGTCTGACGGAGACCTGGTCGCTCTTCGGAAACCTGGACACCACGTTCAATGTGGCCAAAGGCGCCGAGTGGAGCGACGGGCAAACCGCCGGCGGCCTGGTCAGTTTTTCGCGGCGCGTGAACCCGCGGTTCTCGTTTTCGCTCGGCGTTCTCGCGCGTTCGCGGCTCGAGGAACGGTTCCAGATCCTGCCGATTCCCGGGATCGATTGGAAGATCACGGACCGGCTCTCCCTGCGCACCGCGCAGGGTGTCACGCTTTCGTGGCAGGTGGACGACCGAAGGAAATGGATGGCGGACGTTGCGGCCGGCTTCGAAAGCCGCGCCTTCCGATTGGACGAAAGCGGGCCGCTTCCCGGCGGCGTCATCAAGGACCGCCGCGTGCCGCTGACCGCGAGTCTGCGCTACGCGCCGAACCCCGGCATGAGCGCGCGCGTCTTCGCCGGCGCGGCCTTTGCCCAGCAGCTCGAATTCATGGACTCCGAAGGGCACACGGCCGACAAGGTCGATGCCGATCCGTCGTTCGTCGCCGGCGTGTCCGGGTCGGTCCGGTTCTGATTCTTCCAAACCTTGGAAAATTCCAGAGCTTGTTTTCCAAGGATTGGAAAAATCTGAAACAAGTCCCGGAAAACATCGAGCAGGTCAGGGTGTCGGCTCGTCTTTTGCCGCGCCGACCTGAAGGAGGCTCAGGACCAGCGCGGCGACGACGGGTCCGAGGACCAGGCCGATGAATCCGAACGCCGTGACGCCGCCCAGCAGGCTGATGAAGATCAACAGGCCGTTCATCGAGGATCGTCCGCTCATGAGCGCGGGCCGCAGCAGGTTGTCCAGCATCCCGACAATTCCCACGCCGATGGCGATCAGGATCAGCCCGCGAATCCACGAGCCGGAAAGGATGAGCCATGATGCGGCCGGGAGCCAGACCAGCGCCGTGCCGAACACGGGCACCAGCGCGCAGATCCCCATGACGACGCCCCAGAAGACGGGCGCGTTGATGCCGAGAACGGCGAACGCGATTCCACCCGCAACGCCTTGTGCCGCGGCGACGGCGAGCATGGTCGTCGTGCTTGCGTACACGAGGTCGCGCGTCAGCGAGATGAGTTGCTCGCGCCGTTCCTTTTCGAACGGAAGAAGTTTACGGACGGCGGCCCCCAGCTGTCTTGAGTCGCGCAGGAAGAAGAACAGGGCCAGCAGGGTAACGAACATCTTGAAGAGGAAGATGGACGTGTTCTGCAGGATCACGCCGGCCTGCGTCGCCAGCCAGGCGGTCAACTGGGCCGCGGCGCCCAGCAGCCGCGTCTTGATCTGGTCCAGCGGGGGGAGGGGGAGATGGTCCTCCATCCATTTCCACGCCCCGATGATCTTGTCGTGATTGTCGATGTCCGCCGCGGCGGCCTGGAGAACGCTCGCGGCCTGCGTCGCCTCGTTGATCAGCGCGACGGCCAGCAGCACCGTGGGCAGGATGATGAGCAGGGCGACGGCGGCGGTGGAGAGGATGGCCGATCGGCCGGGCCCGAGTCGCGGTTCGATCCGGCTGAACAGGGGATACGCGCAGAGCGAAAGAACGCCGGCCCACGCCAGCGGCATGATAAAAGGCTGGAGGATCCGGAACGCGAGATAGCCGAGCAGGAAGATCGCGCCGTAGAAAATGACGAGGTTCAGGCGCTCGCGCTCCGTCTGGAGAGTCATCATTGGCCTGCCATGTTCGGAACCCAGCGATCCAGAAGAATCTGGAGCGTCCCGTTTTCCTTCCACTGGCCCAGGATGTTGTTGACCTTCTTCTTGAGCGGTTCGTTGCCGGGCTTGATCCCCCACGCAATATCTTCCTGCGTGAGGAGGATGGGCACGACGGCGAGATCCGCTTCGTATTGCGATGCGAGCCACCAGATGGCCGGCGCGTCGTAGATGAACGCGTCGATCCGCCGGTTGCGCAGCGCGACCGCGGCGTCCGTCGGAACCAGGTACTGGACCACCTGCGCGCGCGTGCACTTCTCCTGCACGAAACTATCGGCCGTGGTGTCCTTCTTCACGCCGATGCGGTCGAATGAATAGAGGACGTCGTCGAGCGTTTTGATCCTGTCCGCGCCTCTACGCCGCACCAGCGCCATCTGGCCCGACTTCATATAGGGGTCGCAGAAGTCGATCCGCACCCGGCGCAGATCCGTGACGGTCAGTCCGGACATGATCAGTTCGACTTCCCCGCTGAGCAACGCCGTGACCTGGCGATCCCACGGGAGTTCGACCAGGTCGATCCGGCGCCCGAGTTCGTCGGCCAGCCGCACGGCAAAATCGATCTCGAGACCGCGGAGGATGCCGTCTTCCTTCATGATGACAGGAGCGTAGTCCGGCGTGACCCCGACGCGCAGGGCGGGTTTGAAGGGTTTGAACAGGGTCCTGCAGCCCGTCGTGAGAAATCCGGCCGCCACAAGCAGGATGCACAAGCGCAGCAGAGAACGGTGTTTCATGGTCAGCTCCTGATGTCGTACGGGCGAATGATTATCGTTCCACGGCCCGGAGTCGAGCCTAACCTGATCGGTGAGGAGAGAACTTGCCGGGCTCCCCGCGGGGTGCTTTAATCGCTGAACGATGGACACCACCATTTCCACGTTGGGCCCTTGCGCGTTCGCGTCGCCCCTGCCCCTCAACACCGTCGGCAACGACCTGATCGGGAATTTCGTCCCGGACGAGGAGCGGGTTCGTTTCAATATCGTGGTCGACGGGAAGCCGGATTCGCGTGACCTGCGGTTCGAGAGGGCCGGTCCCCGCCAGAACCTGTTCTTCGATCCGTCGAAAACGCGGGTGGCCCTGGTGACCTGCGGCGGGCTTTGCCCGGGCTTGAACAACGTGATCCGGTCGGTGTTCAACGAGCTGTTCCACAACTACGGCGTCAAGGATGTGCTGGGCATCCGCTACGGCTACCAGGGCCTGAATGAAGCCGCCGGACTGCCGCCGGTGACACTGACCCCCGAGATCGTGGAGGACATCCACATGGAGGGCGGTTCGATCCTCGGCTCCTCCCGCGGCGAGCAGCCGGCGTCTGTCATGGTCGATTTCCTGGAGAAGCACCGGATCAACATTCTTTTCTGCGTGGGCGGCGACGGCACGCAGCGCGGCGCGCACACGATCGTGGAGGAAGTTCGCCGGCGCGGCCTTCCGATCGCCGTCGTGGGCATTCCGAAGACGATCGACAACGACATCATGTATGTCCGGAGTACGTTCGGTTTTGTCTCCGCCGTGGATCGGGCCCGCGACGTGTTGTCCTGCGCTCACGCGGAGGCTCACAGCTACCCCAACGGCATCGGCCTGGTCCGCCTGATGGGCCGCGATTCGGGCTTCATCGCGGCGATGGCGACGCTGGCGAGCCAGGAGGTCAACTTCACGCTCATCCCCGAAGTGCCGTTCAAGCTGGAGGGCGAGGCGGGGTTCCTTCCGGCGCTCAAGAAGCGCATTCTGAAACGCGGCCACGCGCTGATTGTCGTCGCGGAGGGCGCGGGGCAGGACCTGCTGGCCGGTTCGATGGAGAAGGACGCATCGGGCAATGTGCTTCACAAGGACATCGGGCTGTTCCTGAAGGACAGGATCACGGCGTACTTCAAGCAGCAGGCTGTCCCGATCAACCTGAAATACATCGATCCCAGCTACATCATCCGGAGCGTGCCGGCGAATTCCGAGGACTGCGTGCTGTGCGATCAGTATGCGCGCAACGCGGTGCACGCCGCGATGGCCGGGAAAACCGACATGATCATCGGATTGTGGCACATGTTCATGCACGTGCCCATCGCGATGGCGATCAGCGCGCGGCGGCAGGTGGCCCCCGAGAGCCTGCTCTGGCACAGCGTGATTTCGGCGACCGGACAGCCGCAGACATTTGAGTAGGGCCGTTGGGGCGGAATGACGAATGACGAAGCACGAATGCCGAATGAATGACGAATGGCCCAATCGGGTTTTGTCATTCGACATTCATTCGTCATTAGGATTCAGGCATTAGTCATTCGCGCAGAAAGTGACACCGGAGGTGACCATGAAATCGCATGTCAGACTGCTCCTCTCTGTCGTGATTCCTTCTCTTCTCTTGGCAGGCTGCATGCCCAAGCCTCCGCCGCTCGGACCACCGGTTGTACAGGTGGTCGAGGTGGTTCAGAAGGATGTCCCGATCTCCGCGCAGTGGGTCGGGACGCTCGACGGCAACATCAACGCGGAGATCCGCGCGATGGTGTCCGGCTATCTCATCAAGCAGGCTTACGAGAACGGCAAATACGTCAAGGCGGGCGATCTCCTCTTCGAGATCGATCCGCGCCCGTTCCAAGCCACGCTGGATCAGGCCAAAGCCCAGTTGACCAAGACGGAGCAGGACGTCAAGCGCCTGACGCCGCTGGTCAAGCAGAACGCCGTCAGCCAGGAGGAACTGGACGACGCGATCCAGGCGAACCTGGCGGCCAAGGCGCAGATGGACGCCGCGCAGATCAACCTGGACTTCACGAAGATCACCTCGCCGATTGACGGCATTGCCTCGATCGCCACACCCGGCCTCGGAGATCTCGTGAGCCCGAGCTACGGCCCGTTGACCACCGTCTCGCAACTGGATCCAATCAAGGTGAACTTCATCGTCGGCGAGCAGGGCTATCTGAATTTCATCAAGAAGTTCCTGGATGGGGAGAAAGTGCCGGAGTATGGCCTGCCGGAGATCGAGCTCGAGCTGATCCTGGCCAATGGAATGAGCTATCCGAAGAAGGGGAAGGTGATTGCCGCGGACCGGCAGCTGGATCCGCGGACCGGGTCGATCAAGTTGACCGGCGCGTTCCCGAATCCGGACTACCTGCTCCGGCCGGGCCAGTTCGCGCGTATTCGCGCCAAGGTGGGGGTGGAAACGGGCGCCCTGCTTATTCCATCCCGCGCGGTGACGGAACTGCAAGGCAGTTACCAGGTCGCCGTCGTTGGCAGCGATAACAGGGTCACGATCCGCAACGTGGACGCGGGTGAGCAGGTGGATTCGATGTGGATCATCAAGAAGGGGCTCAACCCCGGCGAGAAGGTCGTGGTCGAGGGCGTACAGAAAATCAAGGATGGCCTGCTGGTGACCGTGCAGCCGTTCGCGCCAGCCGATGCCGCAACCCCTAAAGCCGAGTAACCGCCATGGCCAAATTCTTCATCAACCGGCCGATCGTGGCGATCGTGATCGCGATCATCACGGTGATCATCGGCGTTGTTTCCCTGCTGGGGCTTCCGATCTCCCAGTTCCCGAACATCGTTCCGCCGCAAATCTCCATCAAGACGACATACACGGGCGCGGACGCGTTGACGGTCGAGCAGTCCGTGGCCACGCCGATCGAGCAGCAGCTCAGCGGCGTGGACAACATGAACTACATGTACTCGATCAACGCCAACAACGGCTCGCTGGCGCTGAACGTCTTCTTCGACCTGGCGACCGACCCGAACGTGGACCAGATCCTCTGCCAGATGCGCGAGGGGCAGGCGGAGGCCCAGCTCCCGACGGAGGTCAAGAACTACGGCATCACGATCAAGAAGTCGTACGGTCTTCCGCTCCTGCTGGTGGACCTGTACTCGCCGAAGCAGACCTACGACATGCTGTTCCTGGCCAACTACGCGCAGATCAACATGCTCGACCAGATCAGCCGCGTGCCGGGTGTCGGCGACGTCCAGATCCTGAGCGGCGGGCAGTACGCCATGCGGATCTGGGTAAAGCCCGACCAGCTCGCCAAGCTCAACATCACCATTTCCGAGATCGCGAACGCGGTGAACAACCAGAACAAGGTGAACCCCGCGGGGCAAATCGGCAGTGAACCCGTCCCTTCGGGGCAGGAGTTCACGTACTCGGTCCGCGCCCAGGGCCGCCTGCAGACGCCGGAGGAATTCGGCGAAATCATCGTGCGCGCGAATCCCGATGGCTCGCTGGTGCGGCTCAAGGATGTGGCGCGCGTCGAGCTCGGGAGCAGCTACTACAACAGCGTCGGCCGGTTCAACGGCAAGCCGTGCGCCATCGTCGGGATCTACCAGATGCCCGGCTCCAACGCCATTGACACCGCCAACCGCATCAAGAAGCTGATGACCCAGTTGAAAGAGCGCTTCCCGACCGATATGGACTACGCGATCTCGCTCGACACCACGCTCGCCGTCAGTGAAGGCATCAAGGAAATCGTCGAGACGCTCTTCGAGGCGCTTCTTCTTGTGATCCTCGTGGTCTTCATCTTCCTCCAGGGCTGGCGCGCGACGCTCATCCCGCTGCTCGCCGTTCCCGTGTCGCTGATCGGCACGTTCGCGTTCTTCCCGATGCTCGGGTTTTCCATCAACACGCTGTCGCTGTTCGGCCTGGTGCTGGCCATCGGGCTGGTCGTCGACGACGCGATCGTCGTCGTCGAAGCCGTGGAGACGCACATCGAGAAGGGACTGTCGCCCAAGGAGGCGACGCTCAAGGCGATGGAGGAAGTTTCAGGTCCGGTCGTTGCCATCGCGCTGATCCTCGCGGCGGTGTTCGTGCCGACGGTCTTCATCCCGGGCATCACGGGCAAGCTGTACCAGCAGTTCGCCGTGACGACCGCGATCTCCGTGCTGATCTCCGCGTTCAATGCGCTCACGTTGAGCCCGGCGCTCGCCTCGCTCCTGCTCCGTCCGAAGCAGGAATCGAAGGGGCCCCTTGCGCGTTTCTTCGGCCGTTTCAACCGCATGTTCACCCGCGCGACGAACGGCTATGTGGCCACCTGCGGACGGCTGATCCGGAAGACCGTATTCAGCCTGGCGTTCCTTGCGATCTTCGCCGCCTTGGCCGCCGCGCTCGGCGCGAAGCTGCCGGGCGGTTTCGTGCCGGAGGAGGACCAGGGCTACTTCTTCATCCACGTCCAGCTTCCGAACGCCGCCTCTCTCCAGCGCACGGACGAGGTATGCCGCGAGATCGAAGGCATCCTTCAGAAGCTGCCGGGCATCAAGTACTACACGACCATCCCCGGCTACAACATGCTGAACAGCGTGAGCTGCACGTACAACGGGGCCTTCTTCGTCACGCTGAAGGATTGGGCGGAGCGCACGTCGTTCGAGGAGAAGTACAAGGTCATCCTGTTCAAGTTGTATCGCCAGATGCAGCAGATTCCCGCCGCGATCGCGTTCCCGTTCTCGCCGCCGGCCATCCCCGGCGTCGGCACTTCCGGCGGCGCGACGTTCATCCTCGAGGACCGCGCGGGGAAGGATATCTCGTTCCTCGCCACGAACGTGAACAAGTTCATCGCGGCCGCGCAGAAGCGGCCCGAGCTGGCCCAGGTCTCGACGACGTTCATTCCCACCGTTCCGCAGGTGTTCGTGGATGTCGACCGCGAGAAGACGCTCGCGCAGGGCGTGAACCTCAACGATGTCTACATGACCCTGCAGACGTTCATGGGCGGCTACTTCCTGAACTACTTCAACCGGTTCGGCCGCCAGTGGCAGGTGTTCCTGCAGGCGGAAGGGGATTACCGCGCGCACGTCGAGAACCTCGGTCAATTTTACGTGCGGAACTCCAACAACGACATGGTTCCCCTCAACGCCCTGATCCGGAGCGAGCCGCAGTCGGGACCCGAGTTCACGATGCGGTACAACCTCTACCGCAGCGCCCAGGTGAATGCCTCGGCCGCGCAGGGCTACAGCTCCGCGCAGGCGATGAAGGCGCTCGAGGAGGTGTTCGCGGAAACGATGCCGCCCGAGATGGGATACGACTACATGGGCATGTCGTACCAGGAGAAGGTCGCGCAGGAGGGCGTGCCCGCGAGCGTGATCTTCGCGCTCTCGTTCGTGTTCGTGTTCCTGATTCTTGCCGCGCTGTACGAGAGCTGGTCCCTGCCGTTCAGCGTGCTGCTCGGGACCCCGATCGCCGTGTTCGGCGCGTTCGTGTTCCTCCTGCTCCGGAAGATGGAGCTGAACATCTATGCACAGATCGGCCTGATCATGCTGATCGGGCTTGCGGCCAAGAACGCGATCCTGATCGTCGAATTCTCGCGAATGCAGCTGGAGCGGGGCAAGTCGCTGACGGATGCCGCGCTGGAAGGCGCGAGGATTCGTCTGCGGCCGATCCTGATGACGTCGTTCGCGTTCATCTTCGGCTGTGTCCCGCTGGCGATCGCCACGGGTTCGGGCGCGATCTCGCGCCAGATCATGGGCACGGCGGTGATTGGCGGAATGGTTGCCGCGAGCTTCATCGCGATCTTCCTGATTCCCGCGACGTTCTATTTCATCGAGAAGATTTCGGGTGGGAAGAAGGGGGAGGGCGGTTCGGACAAAAGCGTGAAGGCAGAGACGGAAGGAGATCGTTGAAATGAAACGGAATACAGCGTGGATTTCGGCGTGTGCCCTTCTCCTCTCCGGCTGTGCCATCGGCCCGAACTACGTCCGGCCAACGATCGACACGCCGTCCGCGTATCGCGGCCAGCCGCCGCCCGCGACGGAGAAGTCGCTGGCCGACGTGCCGTGGTGGGACGTGTACAAGGACGCGGACCTGGCGGCGCTGATTCGCGAGGCGCTCGCCGCCAATTACGACCTGCGCAAGGCCGTCAGCCGGCTCGAGCAGGCGCGCGCGGTCGCCGCGCAGTCCCGCGGCAATTTCTTTCCGCAGTTCGGTTACCAGTACAGCGCGAGCCGCGGCCTGATTCCCGGCGCGGCCAATCCCAATCTGCTGACCGAGAACTCCTCGTCCGCCGCGTTGACGGCCGGCTGGGAGGTGGATCTGTGGGGGCAGCTCAGGCGCCTGCACGAGGCGGATCAGTCGAAGTACCTGGCGACGGAGCAGGCGAGGCGGGGGGTTGTTCTGTCGCTGGTCGCGGGCGTGGCGCAGGCGTACTTCGAGCTGCTTACGCTGGACCTGCAGCTCGACATTGCCCGGCAGACGACGAACTCGTTCGGCGAGAGCCTCCGGGTGTTCACGGAGCGGTTTCGCGGCGGTATGGCGTCGGAGCTGGAAACCTCGCGCGCGCAGGCGTCGCTGGCCAATACCGCCGCGTATGTCCCGGAGCTCGAGCGCCAGATCGTCATCAAGGAGAACCAGGTCAATGTTCTGCTCGGCCGCAACCCCGGGCCGGTGGAGCGTCGTTCAACCCTCTTGAAACAGCAATTGCCCCCGGAGGTGCCCGCAGGGATACCTTCCGCCCTTTTGGAACGTCGTCCGGACATCCTCCAGGCCGAGGAATCGCTTCGCGCGGCAAACGCGATGGTGGGCGTGTCTCAGGCCAGTTTCCTCCCGAAGTTCGACCTGACGGGCATGTACGGGAAAGTGAGTCCGGACCTCAACGCATTTTCGTCCGATAACGAAAGGACATGGAGCGTGGGGGGGACGGCGGCGGGGCCGTTGTTTGAGGCTGGGAAGCTGACGGCACAGCTCGACCAGGCGAAGGCCGCGCGCGATGAGGCACGGCTCGACTACGAGCAGACGGTCCTGAACGCGTTCCAGGAAGTGGCTTCGGCGCTCATTACCCGCGAGAAGCTGGCCGGCGTGCGCGATCAGCAGGACATCACGGTCAGCGCCCTGCAAACCGCCGTGAAGGTGTCGACCGAGCGCTACATTGCCGGCAAGTCGGACTACTACGAAGTGCTGGAAGCGCAGCAGCAGTTGTTCCCGGCGCAGAATGCGCTTGCCCAGACGCAACTCAACCAGCTTCTTGCCGTCGTCCAGCTCTACAAGGCGCTGGGCGGTGGCTGGGAAACGGATGCGCCGCCAACGCCATAGTTTCACGCGGACCGTCTGGGCGGTCCTGTCTCTGGGCCTGTTCGCTCCCGGCGAATCTCCGGCCGAGCCGGCGACCGGCGCGGTCCGGCGGATGGACGGGTTTCATGACTGGACGTTCATGAAACTGAACAGCACTGTGAACCGCTTCGACGAGATTGTCGGCGGTGCGGACCCGTTCCAGGGGTCGGACACCAATTCCGAGTTCCGGCTGACGCTGTACACCGAGGTGAAAACCGGCAGCGTGCGGGAATTTTCGGTTGAGCCCGATTACTCGATGGACCTGCACCTGCCGCGCATCGAACGGCGGTTCCATGTCTTCGTGAACAACTTCTCGCCCGACTCGATCCCCGGCGAAAGTCCCCTGGAGCAGAAGAGGACAACTCTCTTGGGTGTGAAGCAATCCGTGGACTGGGTGAAGAATCTCGGGTTCGACACCGCGGCGGGCGTCAAGTGGCGGTTGCCGCCGGTGCTTTTCGGGCAGGTTCAATTGAGCCGCGAGATAAAGCCCGGACGGTGGATCATCGAGCCGAAGCAATCGGTGTTCTGGTTCAGCGATGACGACGGATTCGGCGAGAAGACATCGCTGACCGTGGAGTACTGGGAGAATCCGAGGACCTTTGCCCGTTCCGCCGCCGGCGCGCGCTGGACCGAAGGGACGGAGGGCGTGGAATGGAGCGAGGCGCTGAGCGCGGGGTACATCCTGCAGGGGGACCGGAGCGACATGATCAAGACGATCGGCGCCCGGCTCGTCGCGGCCGGCCACAAGAGCGGCAGCGGGGTCATGGACAGCTATCGTGCCGGCGTCACCTGGCGTGCCCCGCTTTACAGGGATTGGCTCTTCTACATCGTCAACCCGGAAGTCACCTGGGACAAAGATCACGACTGGGAATCCACCCGCACGCTCATCGTCGGCGTCGATATGTACTTCTCGGGCGAGTAAAAGTAGATGGCGGAGGGGGTGAGATTCCGCGTGACTGCGTACGCGGCGAACGAACTCACGGGTCGATAAATCGACCTCCGGTTTTCCGCGTGATGCCCACGTACGGCTTTGCCGTCACGTGGGCAAACGCGGCTACGTATGCCGCCGCGGCATCACGTGGCAAGACCGGACAGCTTCTTGCGGAGAGCATCTCGACCCCAGCCGGATTTCAGATAGCGCTCGCGTTTTTCTGCGGTGACCCGGTCGGAATGCATTTCCAGGAGAATGCGCTCCCAAGGGCGGTATGTCTTGGTTGAACGGACCCGACCGCTGTTGTGTGCGCTGAGCCGTTGGTCGGGATTGCCCGAGCTGCCGATGTAGAGTCGCGACGTAGCGCGACTTCTCAAAACGTAAACGTAGTACATGAAAATTTGGCGGAGGGGGTGAGATTCGAACTCACGGGTCGATAAATCGACCTCCGGTTTTCAAGACCGGTGCAATAGTCCACTCTGCCACCCCTCCGCGGTTTGGTGACTTCTAGCTCATTGCGGGCTGTCTTTCCACGTTTTTTGCGCCACAATAATCCAATATGAAATACACGATCACCGTGGTTTTCGTTCTCTTTTATGCATGTGCGGGGACGGTTCTTGGCCAGACCGCCCCCAATCTTCTGGCCGATTCAAGCTTCGAGGAGTGGGGGGGCGATACCTCTTCGACGAACTGGGCGACGTTCGGCAATGTCATCTGTGAATCGACCTCGCCACGGACCAAGTCCTGCATGGTCAAGATTTACGGCAATTTTAAGAACGAAGTGAACGAGTCGGGGATCTACCAGGATGTTCCGGCCGCCGAGGGGAAACGCTACGAGGTCACGGCGTATCTTCGCCAGAACTCGGACGATCATCTGGCCGGGGACAACAAGGCGTGGGTCAAACTGGAGTTCTTCAATGCCGACCGTTCAACGCGACTGGTCACATTTGAGTCGCAAGTCAAACTGGACGCCAAGAGCCCGTCCAAGAAGTATATGTTCATCAGCACCGGCCCGACATTGGCTCCGAAGGGGACCGCTTTTGCCCGCGCCGTGGTCCTCATCCAGCAGTCTTCCGACAACGCGGCTGGCGCGGTGCTTGTGGATGATGTGTCGTTGAAACAGGTGCCGTAAGTCGTCAGGCCACGATTCTCCGAGAAATGTCTTAACAAGGCTCCTTCTGTGTGT